>NZ_JAYMYJ010000020.1:0-4268 GCF_035668035.1 Candidatus Thiothrix phosphatis
GGACTTTCAGTCCCTCTCGCAAACCCACCAGCTTTAGCTGGTGCGTTGTTTAGTTTTACTTTTACCGAATTTTCAATTGCCGACGGTATAGCAAAAGCATCAGGGAGTGTATTTGGCTCTGGTGCGGGGACAGAGCGATATCTGGTAGCAATAAATTCCACAAAATGCAGGATTTCCCGCTGGATACTTTCCGGCAGGTTGCGGGTCTGATTCACAATTTGGTCAAACGTTTGCATGGTGCTTAATCTGCAAGTTGTTAATGTTTAACAGTATACGCTGGAACTGGAGAAGAACAACTCGCAGGCGGGACTACTTCCGGCGTTGTTTGGGTTTGCCAGTCGGTTTTGGTTTGCTGTTCGTTCCCGTCTGTGGCCTCGGCGGCAAGCCGGTATGCTGGGTCAACATCTTCTTGCCAGGCTGCTGCTTGTTTGCAGCTTGGCCAGAGGCCACCTTCCCCGTCCGCTTCTGATGCTCCCCGCCCTTATTTTTCCGCCGGTTCGCCTCGTACACGAAGTCTTCTTCCCCCTTCTGATAATGCGGAATCAGCTGGTTCGGCCCATCGCCGATCAGCTCCTGCCGCCCCATATCCGCGATGGCCTTGCGCAGCAGCGGCCAGTTCTTCGGGTCGTGCCAGCGCAGGAACGCCTTGTGCAGCTTGCGCTGTTCCGGCGACTTGGCGGTTTGCACCTTTTCGCTTTTGTAGGTGACCTGATGCAGCGGGTTTTTTTCGGTGTGGTACATGGTGGTGGCGGAGGCCATCGGTGAAGGGTAGAACGCCTGCACCTGGTCGGCGCGGAAGCCGTTTTTCTTCAGCCATAGCGCGAGGTTGAGCATGTCTTCGTCAGATGTGCCGGGGTGCGCGGCGATGAAATACGGGATCAGGTACTGTACTGTTCCTTGCCTGCCTCCTTGCTGTATTTCTCGAACAGGCGTTTGAACTCGTCATAGGTGCCAATGCCCGGCTTCATCATCTTGGAAAGCGGGCCGTCTTCGGTGTGTTCCGGGGCAATCTTGAGGTAGCCGCCGACGTGGTGGGTGACCAGCTCCTTGATGTATTCAGGGTCGCGTACTGCGAGGTCGTAGCGCAGGCCGGAGCCAATCAGCACTTTCTTGATGCCGGGCAGGGTGCGGGCGGCGCGGTACAGCGATTTGAGCGCGGCGTGGTCGGTGTTGAGGTTCTGGCAGATGCCGGGGTAGACGCAACTGGGCTTGCGGCACGAGGCTTCGATCTTCGGGTCTTTGCAGGCCAGCCGGTACATGTTGGCGGTCGGCCCGCCGAGGTCGGAAATCACGCCGGTGAAACCGGGCACGCGGTCACGGATTTCCTCGACTTCGCGGAGGATGGATTCCTGCGAACGGTTCTGGATGATGCGCCCTTCGTGCTCGGTGATGGAGCAGAAGGTGCAGCCGCCAAAGCAGCCGCGCATGATGTTGACCGAGAAGCGGATCATTTCGTAGGCGGGAATGCGAAAGTCAACTGATTTTCTCTACTGGCATTGTCATCATGCCGATTAAAGCTCCAGCCTTCGATCTAGTTCACGAAACAAGCCAGAATCCTTCCAGAGTCTACGATTGCCGACAACATAAAGTACTTCTTTCGCACGTGTCACGGCAACATTGAGCAGATTGGGCCTTCCTCCAGCCCAGCCCCTCGCTCCAGTTTGAGAAGGCAAGGGGGATCCCAGAACAAAAATAACCGCTTCTGCTTCCCGTCCCTGTACAGTGTGGACTGTTCCAACCCGTTCTGAGGTCCACAGCCATAAGTCTTCATTAATCCAAGCCAAGAGTGTTTTGTCTTCCCGGATTTTTTGGCGCAGATGATCGGCAACAATGACAAATGGGGTGATGATATAAACATCGGGTTTTACACGCGCCTCAGCCATTTGTAGTAGCAGGTGAATGACTACATTGCCTTCTTCCTCACTCCACTTGTCTTCAGTGCGACCTCCTTCAACATGAATCCATTTTGATGAACCAAGTGCTTCACGGATTGCTGAAGGTTTAGGCTGCTTTGTAGAAATCATCAAATTGGAATAAGCAACCACATTGGAAATACCGAACATCGGCTCTGAACAACGGCGATGTACCAATAATGGAACGCCTACATTGCGGCTACCTTGTTTTCCTTCAATTTCTGTTACATAGCTGGATGCAGCATCTGCCAATGTTTGTACGGACGCTGTTGGGGCAGCGTATACGTCAGGGTCGACGCCAAAGCGGCGGCAAATGGCTCCTGTCAGTGTGGAGGGCAGAATTACAACGGGTTCAATCTGGATAGGATCACCCACAATGACAGCACGCTGGGTACGTAACAATGCTCCAACTACAGCTTGTGGAAGGGCTTGTCCTGCTTCGTCAACCAATAACCAGCCCAAGCTGTTGAGTGGAAGTTTTCCAAGCATTCGGTTTACTGAAGCGAACGTTGTTGATACCAGTGGTATAACCAGAAATAACGAAGACCACAGGTGGGGGAGCAGAGCCTGCTTCTGCTGGTCTGGCAGTGTTTGGCTTGTGAAAATGTTCATCAACGCGCCAAGGTTGTGCCGTAAAGGTTTGGCAGCGACATCTATAAATGCACGATGTAGTTCCATTCCTGCAATGAAAACGTCATCCCTGAGTCGTTGCATTGAAGGCGGGAACCATGGTGTCAGTTGCTGGTGTACTTTGGATTGAGAGGCAAAGAATGTCGAGTCGGTGAACAGAATGCCATGCTTTTGCTGGGCTTCAGCAATATTTTGTGTTGCTTGCCTATGTTGATTCTGGGCTGTTTGCCATAGGGATTCAGCGTTATTTTTTTCTGTAGTTAGTTGCTGTAATTGTTGTTCTTGGTTATCGAGCGAGTGTTTTGGTTAGATTGTAATGGCGTGTTTCTGCCTGATGGTTTCTGGCTTGCAGTGCGGTCAGGCTTTCACTCCACGTCATTGCTGCCTTTGTACGAAATAATCTTGCCAAAAATCCGGGTTTGACTTGTTGATGGTTATGCAAATCCTGAATGGCCTCTTGGTATTGGAGGCTGGTCTTTGCATGGAGCTTCCGTGTGTTGAAAATTTCCACTTCGCAATGATGCACTTCAACCGTTAATTGATCACGCCGTGCCAATGCTTCAGTTTCTCTCTGGGCAAAGGTCGGTAATTGGATCATTTCCTGTCGTAGTGTTTCTAGCCACCGTTGAGCTTTGCGGCTGCTCTCCAACGCATTGAGGAACCTGCCGCGTGCATTTTTCCAGCGTGTTACTGCTTCTTCAGGGCTGGCTGGTGGTTTTTCTGCATCAACAATATGAGGTGGGCGATATGTGATTTTCCCTGTTTTTGGGTCTTCCTCTTCGATCTGGGGCATTGAGCCTGATGCAGCTTGCAAGTAGCTGTTGATCCCATAGTCGTCATCCCACCAGAAATCTTGCTTGAATTGGCTTCGATTTTTGGTGTTTCCCAGAACCGCAGCAATGGCACCCCATGTTTCGGTTTGGTGTAGTTTGTCGGATAGGGTGGTGAAGTAGCGCAAGCCAATGGCATCTTCAGAAATGGCTTTCAACGCGGGTAATTCCGCACTGACATTTTCCACGGCTTTGTTATTGGAGGATGCAACTAATAGTTCAAAACCTCGTAATGACTCGTCCAGTCGGTATAAATGGAGCCAGCCGTTACCAACCTTGAGTTTTTGGCCTGAGTGCTCAAATGCGGTTGCTGGATTGTCATATTTGGCTAGTTCTTCTGCTCTTTGGGTAACAACACCTGCGACCAAATCCCGTAGCAGGGTTGTTTTGCCTGTTCCAGGTGGCCCGTTTATGCCAAGCATTCCACTTGTCTTGGTTTCTTGGAAGGACAGATTAACGGCGGCCTGTTGTAACAGTACCAGAGGATGGTTGCCATTACTTGGCCAACGAGCCAAAGGGGTTAATCGTGGGCTAACAGTAGTGTTTAATACAACTTTATCGCGCAACAAATCATGGCGTTCCGCAGGGTGTGTAATGCCTAAATATTGCTGGAGGCTTTTACATTGATTCATTGAGAAAACTTGCTTGGCAAGTGCTAGGTCATCTAGGAAAAAGCTATTTAGAAGAAGCGGTTCTGGAGGGTTGGGGTCTTTCAGGTATACATACGAACGGATAGCAAATTCTGGAGCCTCTATCCATGCATCAGGCAGGCCCAAAATTCTAACCAATGTGGCGTATGCTGATTGCAATGCTTGTTGGCTTAACGGTGTTTCTCGTGCTTTGTGTCACCACCGATGTAAAACTGACCCACCCCATCAATTGAAAACTGACCCAC
>NZ_JAYMYJ010000021.1:0-23728 GCF_035668035.1 Candidatus Thiothrix phosphatis
ATTAAGGAGCAATACAACTACCGTCTCTTTGACCTGAACCGCATGGTTTATTTGCCGCAAAAGCTGAAGGCCTGCACCGATCTGGTCATCGATGAGAAAACCACCCGTTTTGAGGGTGCCACTCCTGGCGAAGCGGGCGGTGAAGTGTTCGTCATCATGAAACACCATGTCGGCTTTTTTGTTGTGTCCGTTGACGGCCTGTCTGACAAGGATAATGCGGACAAATATATGTTCAACACCAAAGACTTCGCCAAGGGCGACAAGGTGAAGGTATGCCTGGCCAGTGTGCCGAAAGACTGCCCGCCCGGCGATGATCGCGGCAAGGGCTATTCCATCACCAATTACAAGAACCACAAGACTTTTTCCGGTACGCCTGACTGGCATTCCTGCGGAGGTGCGTGACCACACATCCGGCGTCATGTGTCCAGATGGATTCGGCGGGGGGGGTGGGAACTTACGGGCTCAGGTAACTCCAGCCTTGTTCCTGCCGTTCGATGATCCGTGCGATTCCTGCTGGAGTGGTTTCGACATCGTCCAATAAGGTCGGGCGTGTGCCGGTGCTGGCTTCAATGGTGTCGAGGGTGTTGCCACAAGCGGTAAACGCCACGTTTTGCAGCATCAGGCTTTGCACCCGGCTGACAAACTTGCTTTTGTCCGTCACCAGCCAGATGCCAGGGCCATAAGCGACAACCTCGATTTCGATATTGTCCATTCCGTAGAATTTTTGCAGGTTGACGATGTTGGACAAAATATGGTCTTGTTCATCCGTATCGGCCTTATTGGCCTGGATGACTAGCCGGTGGTGGGTCTGTGGTTCGCTGGTTTTGCTTTCCCCGGTCACTGTGGTGGCGCCACTCACGGACAAATAACTGGAGCAGCACAAAATGACGAGCGCCAACACAGCCGTGGACAGGTAATTGATCTTTGACATGCGTGATTCCTCCTCCTCGTCGAACTATAGCAGGGAGGCGCAAACAGCGTTAGGGAAAAACGGGGCAGGGGAAAGGAAAAGAAAGCGGGACACACCCCAAAAAATCGTGGAAGACTTCGACCTTGAACCAGGGGTTCAAGTGGGTGCGGTCTGTAGTTTTCAGGCTTACCGTCTTGCGGTCATGCTCACCAAGCTACGATAACCACTCCCGGGGTAAGAAATTAGGCTCAAGGATTATACCCATCCCCTCACGGATTCCCCAGTTGTGTGTCCTTGATTCCTATACTATTACAATTAGCTGGCGGGGGGAAGAATTGACAAACGCTTAGGATTTATGCCTCTCCAGCACACTATCCAGGCGTTGCTGAAGCTTTTGCAATTGCTCAAGCGTTTCCGTGTCGCTGGTGTCAGGTTTGCTGTGCATCAGCTCGTGCGCCAGATTGAGCGCCACTATCACCGCGATGCGGTCGGTTCCTACCACCTTGCCGCTGTCGCGGATGCGGCGCATTTCCTTGTCCACCCGTTTGGCGGTGGCGAGCAGGGCTTCCTGTTCGCCTATCGGGCAGGCGACCATGTAGTCCTTGTCCATGATGCGCACATTGACGGGCTGTATGTTTTTATCCATGTGGTTTACGCCCCGGTTGGCTGGCTTTTTAAGCGGTGAATCATGGTTTCAAGCTGGTTGCCAGCTTTCTCATTACGTAGGCGCAATTCCTGACATTCCCGCACGAGGGATTTCTCCTGCTTTTTCAGATCACTGTTTTCAATAGCCAGTTTTTCCACCAAACCGAGCAGGCGCTCCAGGCGCTCCTCAATGGCGGTAAGCTGCTGTTGTAGTGTCAAATCAGGAGTTTGTGTGTTCATGTGACAATGGTAGTAAAGAGTGCGAAAGTAGGTCAATCATCTCATAATTGTGTTTTTGTAACAGAGGATTGTGTTTTGAGTGACAAACTGCCGGATTATTTGGCGCTGGAACGGGCGTTAGGGCGGGCGGACGTGGACATTGCCAGCGCGGAGATTCACGGCCTGTGTTGTGGGATGCTGGTGGTGAGCCAGGTCGCCCGTGAGGACGCATGGCTGGCTGAAGTGCTGGACGGCGATGCGCAGGACTTTTATGTGCAGGAAGCGCGCACTCTGTTGCGGCAACTGTTCGCTGTCACCCGTGCGCAGTTGAACGACCCGGAAATGGGGTTCGAGCTGTTCCTGCCCGATGACGAGGCGTTGGCCGCGCGGCTGGAAGCCGTCCAGGACTGGTGCCAAGGTTTCAGCTATGGTTTGGCGCTGGCAGGGGTCAAGGATATGCGCAAACTGCCGAAGGATTCGCGCGAGTGGGCGCAGGATGTGGTGAAAATCGGCGCTTCCGGCGAATTCGACCTTGACGATACGGAAGAATCCGAAACCGCGCTGGCTGAAATCATCGAATACCTACGGGTCGGCGCGTTGATGATGAATGAAGAAATGCAGCCGTTGAAAGCGGCACCGCAAGTGCATTAGGGGAAACACATGCAAAGACCAATCATACCGATGGAAGAATACGCCGCCCGCCGCCGCCGCCTGCTGGACAAGCTGGGCAAGGACTCCATCGCCATCGTGCCATCCGGCAGCCTGAAAGTGCGCAACCGCGACGCCGAATACCCGTTCCGTCAGGACAGCGACTTCCACTACCTGACCGGCTTCAACGAACCGGAAGCGGTGGCGGTGTTCGCGCCGGGGCGGGAGCAGGGCGAATACGTGCTGTTTTGCCGCGAGAAAAATGCAAAGGAAGAACGCTGGACTGGCCTCCGTGCCGGTACGGAAGGGGCGAAACACTGGCATGGCGCCGATGACGCCCACCCGATTGGCGACCTCAACAAACTGATGCCGGAACTGCTGGCCGGGCGTGATCAGGTGCATTACGACCTGGGCGTGAACAGCACATTTGACCAACGCATGATCCAGTGGGTCAACCATTTGCGGGCTATGGCGCGCGCCGGTGTCCGCGCCCCGCATGCAATCGTCATGCTTGACCGCATCCTGCACGAAATGCGCCTGTTCAAATCGGCGGCGGAAATTGCGGTGATGCGTTACGCCGCGCAAACTTCCGCCCATGCCCACACCCGCGCCATGCAGGCGTGCAAGCCGGGCCGCCACGAATACGAAATTGAGGCGGAGCTGTTGCATGAATTCCGCCTGCACGGGATGGAGCCCGCCTACACCTCCATTGTCGGCGGCGGCAAGAACGCCTGCATCCTGCACTACATTGAAAACCGCGCGGTCTTGCGTGACGGCGACCTGCTATTGATTGATGCAGGGGCGGAACACGACTGTTACGCCAGCGACATCACCCGCACGTTCCCGGTCAGCGGCAAATTCAGCCCGGAACAGCGCGCCCTGTACCAGGTGGTGCTGGATGCGCAACAGGCCGCCATCGCCGCCGCCATTCCCGGCAACACCTGGAACCATCCGCACCAGGCCGCCGTCACGGTGTTGGCGCAAGGCTTGCTGGAGCTGGGCATCCTCTCCGGCACACTGGATGAAGTGCTGGCCAAGCCGGAAGTGGCTGAGGGTGAGGAGCCGCAGGAGGAGGCTTACCGCCAGTTCTACATGCACAAGACCGGCCACTGGCTGGGCATGGACGTGCATGACGTGGGCGATTACAAGACCAGTGCGGACGATGACGGTTGGCGGTTGTTGCAACCGGGCATGGTGCTGACGGTGGAACCGGGGCTGTACATTGCCGAAGCGGAAGGCGTTGACCCGAAATGGTGGAATATCGGCATCCGCATTGAGGACGATGTGCTGGTCACCGCCACCGGCAACGAGGTGTTGAGCCGGGATGTGGTGAAGGAAGTTGCGGATATTGAAGCGTTGATGGGGGGGGGCATGACTTCCCCCCATCCGTGATGGTCAATCCAGTTCAAACGGGAAGTGGGCGTGCTTGCCCGCCACCCCCAGCAGGTGGTCTTTCAGGTTGCAGCGGTTGCGCACCAGGATGCCCGCCCCGCTGGACTGCCGCGTCACCCGGAATGGCAAGGCTGGTTGGCCATTGGGCAGGGTGCCGTCCGGGCGCACCAAGCCGTCGCGGAAGGCGCGCAGTGACTGGCGGTGGGTCTTGATGAAACGTTGTTTGGCCCTGCGTATCGCCCGCACGCCGACAGGTTCCCCTGGTTCCCCGGTGCCTTCGCCTTCTTCCGGAACCGGCAGCAGGTCAGGGTCGGTCGCCAGTTGCAGGTCGTTCCAGTTTTCGTCCATGACCAGCGTCCCCCCTTTGTAGATGGCGGCTTTGCCCATAACGATTTCGCCTTCCGGGGTGATGATGCAGGCGTCTTGCAGCAGTTCATAGGTGTAATACAGGCAACGTTCGGTGACGGTTTTGGTGCCGATGCCGCGTTGCTCCTTCCCGGCGTTGATGGTGCGCGTCACCGTGCTGATGCGTGGGTTGAGGATGCGCGCGCCTTCGCTCAAGGGGATGCGCAGCGCGTCGGCGTGCTCATGGACTGCCCGCATCAGGGCTGCATTGCTGCCATGGGCGGGTTCTTCAAAACTGGCACCGATGCCAGGCGGGTTCAGGTCAATTTCCTCCACCCACAGTTTCCGGCGCTGGAACACTTCTTTCGCCAGTTCGCGCGGTTCCGGGTCGTCCGGGAACAACCGCGCGTCGGCGTTATACAGCACCCGCGCCAGCGTCAGCAGGGTGACGCCGGTGGGCGGGATGTCCTGCAATGCCCGCAGCATCATGCCGGTGACCCGCCCGCTGGCGGCGACGATGGCGTCGAAGAATGTGTCGAAATTGCTGCGGACATCCGCCTGGGCGTAATACGCTTCGAAAGCCGGGGAGCGCGCCTGCTGGATGGTTTGTTGCATCATGTCCCGTTTGATGGGCGCAGTTTTGGCGGTCGGTGCGGCTTCCAGGGCTTCCTTGACCGATGGGGACAAGGTTTTCGCCACCAACCCGGCAAGAATTTCATAGATCGCGGCAGTCCATACCGTTGAGCGGTCGTGAATTTCCCACGGCGCTTCGTCATAGTTCGGGCCGTTCAGGGCGGAACGCAGGAAGGGGAAGCTGACGCCCCACAAGCCGATGCCGAATTCTTCCGCCAAACCGCTGGCCAAGCTGGGGTTCATCATATCGCCGCCGGATTCGGCGAACAGCCGCTCCACCACCGGCTTGTGCTTGAGGGCGGAGAACATCGCCATCAGGTCGCCAATGGATTCATGCAGCGCGCCGGTGTCGACTTCTTCCGAATGCACATACAGCGGGCGGAAGGAGTCAAGGACGGCATGGCCGAATTCATGCGCCACGATGTCATGGGACAGGCAAGTCCAGACTGGCGCACGCCGGAACGGCGAGGAGAACGACCCGAAATTGAGCGACGGCGCTGACGGGTCGTAAAAGGCGTTGGCGTCTGCGAAAGCGTGCGGGCGGATGACCAGCGGGCCGCCATGCTTCCACTTCATTTCCCGGCCAATCGCGGCTTCGACCTGATCCAGGGTATGCGCCGCCACGGCGAAAGCGTTGACCTGATGGAACTGCGGGTTGTCGATGAAGTTTCCCTTTTGGTTGAGCGCGTCGAAGGACAGGTCTGCACTGGCCCAATCCAGCCCCTGGTACAAGGGCATGTCGGCCAGGTCAGCGTCGCGCACGGTCAGTTTGCTGGAGCCCGTTCCTGCCAGCAGGTCAGTGTCCAGCGGAAATTGGTAGTCTTGGCGCAGCTCGGGTAAGGATGGGTCTTGTAATAACATGCCCATGGGTTTGTTCTGCATAGTGGTGCTCCTGTTTGGGTTGGTGTGAACAAGGATTGCCCTGTAGCCTACGCTGTAAACTGCTGGCCGGGTAATCACCTGATCTGGGTATATATTCCGCGCCCCTCTGCCCGGAATGATGGGATAACGTCATGGTTGTTTGATTTGCCAGTATAGCCGCGCTTCCCATCAGGACAGTGCAGGCAGTTCATCGGGTTGACCCGATGCTTGACAGGTTGTCGGCTTTGCCCAAGGATGCGTGGATGATTTTGCTGGGAGAAACAGGATGTTTGATGTCTTGATTGTGGGCGGTGGCATGGTGGGCGCAAGCCTGGCGGTGGCGCTCAAGCCGTTGCAACTGAAGGTTGGCCTGGTCGAAGCTTTCCCATTCGGGGCGGCGGAGCAAGCCAGCTATGATGACCGCTCGATTGCGCTGTCGTATGGCTCCAGCCGCATTTATCAGGGCATGGGGGTATGGGGCAAACTGCGTTCCGGGGTGGAAAGCATCGGACATATCCATATTTCTGACCGTGGGCGTTTCGGCGCGGCCCGGTTGGAGGCCGTTGAGGAAAACGCGCCTGCACTGGGGTACGTGGTGGAAAGCCGTGTCCTGGGCCGGTTGCTGTACGAGGAATTGTCCACGGGCGGGATTGAGCTGCTCGTTCCGGCGAAAGTGTTCGCGGTGGAACAATTGCCTGACCGGGCGCAGGTGGGCATCGAACACAACGGGGTGACGGATGTGCTGGAAACCCGTCTGCTGGTGGTGTCGGACGGGCGCGATTCCGGCGTGCGGGAATCGCTGGGGATTGATGTCACCCTCCGCGACTATCACCAGACCGCCCTGATCGCCAATGTCACCACATCCGAACCGCACCGCAATACTGCCTATGAACGTTTTACCCCCGACGGCCCGCTGGCCCTGCTGCCGCTGACGGAAGGGCGCTATTCGCTGGTGTGGACGCACCGCACGGAAGCAGTGGAGAGCACGTTGGCGCTGGATGATGAGGCGTTCCTGAGCAAATTGCAGCAGGCGTTTGGCTACCGGCAGGGGCTTTTCACCAAGGCGGGGCGGCGCGCCGCCTATCCGTTGGTGTTGCAGAAAGCTGTCCGGGAAACAGCGGGGCACGCGGTGTTGGTCGGCAATGCTTCCCATGCCCTACATCCGGTGACGGGGCAAGGTTTGAACCTGGGGCTGCGGGATGTGGCGCAACTGGCGGAATTGCTGGCGGAAGCGGAGCAGGCGGGCGGCGATCCCGGCGCGGCTGGGTTGCTGGCGCGTTACCAGGCCTTGCGCGCGCCAGACCAGCAAGCGGTGGTGCGTTACACCGACACATTGGTGCGGGTGTTTTCCAACGGTTTCGCGCCCTTGGCGTATGCACGGGCGGCGGGCTTGCTGGCGGTTGACCGGATTGCGCCATTACGCCACTGGAATGCGCGTCAGGGCATGGGGCTGCGGCAACAGCAGACGCGGCTGGCGCGTGGCCTGGGGTTAAGGAAATGACGGCCATGGCGACAGGCGTGGAAGCATTGGGGCATGTTGATGCGGGGCAGGTTGCCGATGCGTTGGCGGAACAGGGCTGGATCGTGCTGCCCGGATTCTTGCCGCTGGATAAGGTGCGCGAACTGCGCGCCCAGGCTCAGGTGCAATGGGAAGCTGGAAAGTTCCATGCCGCTGGCGTTGGCCGTGGGCGTGAGCTGAACATCAATGAAGCGGTGCGCGGCGACCAGGTGCAATGGCTGGAGCCTGCAACAATAGGCGCACTGGCGGATTACCAGGCGTTTGTCGAGGGTCTGCGCCAGAACCTCAACCGCTTGCTGTATCTGGGGCTGTTTGAATTTGAAGCGCATTTCGCTGTGTATCCGCCGGGGGCTTTCTACACGCGGCATCTGGATAATTTCCGGGGAACCAGCGCACGGCTGGTGACCGCAGTGCTGTACCTGAATGAAAATTGGCGGGATAGCGAGGGCGGGCAGTTGCGGCTTTACACCAATGGCGGGGATGAGGGGGAATACCTTGACATTTTTCCCCATGCCGGGACGCTGGCGCTGTTCCGCAGCCCAACCTTTTGGCACGAAGTGAAGCCTGCGCTGCGCGAACGCTTCAGTGTGACCGGCTGGCTGCGCACACGGGGCAGCGCATTTTGACCCGCCCCTGTGCGCAGGGGCGGAGGGTGGTCGGGATGCTTTTTTAGGGCAGGTTAATGCCCGTATTCATCCCATTGCCAACGGACGTCCTTGACCGGGGCGGCGGCGGGTGCCACAGGGCGAGCCACGACCAGCATTGGTTTTGCCTGCACTGGCCTGCGCTCATTCCCTGTCAGCTTGTTGTATGCATTGAATACGCGGCGGGTGTAGACAGCCGTTTCCTGGAACGGGACTGCTGCACCGTACTGGTCTACCCAGCCTTCGCCTGCGTTGTAGGCGGCGACGGCATGGGGGACGCTGCCGCCGTAACGGTTCAGCAGCCAGCGCAAGTAACGGGCACCGCCTTCAATGTTTTCCGCCGGGTCGTAACGGTCACTCACGCCGAACCGCCGGGCGGTGGCGGGAATGAGCTGCATCAGGCCAGCCGCGCCCTTGTTGGAGCGGGCGTCGTTCCGAAAACAGCTTTCTGCGGTGATGATGGCTTTGATCAATGCCGGGTTGAGGCGGTAACGGACGGCGGAGGAGGTGATGGCCTCGTTATAGGCCGCGGCTTTCTGGAGAAGGATGGCGGCCTGCTGCTGGTCACATGATCCTGCAAAACTGCTGACCGACACACCCAATAACACAACTGTCGCAACGAGTTGCGCGATACTTTTCCTTGTCTTCATAGGCAAATTTACAAACACTACTCTTATAAAAACTGACACTGCCCGCATTCTAGCCCATAATTTTTCTCTCTAACAAGCTTATGGCTGGATTATAACGTGTTTGATACCTTTGGGCGGGCATTCCTTGGTGCGGTTGCATCAGCAGGCAAGCGCTGGATTATCCGTCGGTAAGGTGATGCGCACCTGCGCGCCGGAACCTGCCGGAAGGTTGCAAATGTCAATGTCCGCGCCGATTTTCCCCGCCCGTTTGCGCATGCTGGCCAGCCCCTTGCCCGCCTGATAGCTGGCGGGGATGCCGTCGCCATTGTCGGCAATCTGGATGAAACTGCGGCCATTGGCGTCGGTTCCGGTGCTGATGGTGATGCTGTTGCCGCCGCTGTGTTTGAGGCTGTTGGTGACGGCCTCCTGCACGATGCGCAGCAGTTGCAAGATTTTTTCCGCGCCGAAACCCGTAGGGGTGGCGATGTCCTCAATCCCCCAGCGCAGGTCGAACCCGGCTTGTTTGATCTTGCGCATAGTGCGGCTGCGGAACATGCCCAGTGCGGTGGTGATGTCCTGCGAATCAAAATCCAGCGAATCAATCACCAGCCTTAGGTCGCCGAGGGCGTCCTGGATATTGGCCTTGACCGCAAGGAGGCTAACGTCGGGGCGCTCCAGCATGGCGAGGGTGGAAACCAGATGCCCGCCGAAACCGTCGTGGATGTCGCGCATAATGCGTTCGCGCTCATCCGCCTTGGCTTTTTCCTGCTCCATGACGTGGATTTGTTGGTAACGCTGCTCCAGCTCCTGTTCACGCTCCGCCACCAGCGTTTCCAGGTGGGTGGCGTAATACTGGCTTTGCCTGAGGCTGTAGATAAAACGTCTGACCAACAGGAAATATTGCGCCATCAGGGTCAGCAGGGCGGCGAAATGCAACAGGAACGGGCTGGTGGAGTATTTGGTCTGGGCGACAATGGCGTCATGCACGCCAAACGTCAGCATGGCGAAGCCGCACAGGAGCATCAGCAGGCGGCGGGTGTTTTGCTCCCGCCCGTACAGCCACAGCAGATAGGCCAGCACCAGGCTGAAAACCAGGCTCAGGTAGGCTTCCCAGATCAGGGTGTAGCTGACCTCGCCGGTGTTGAGGGGAAAAAACAGCGGGACGGCCAGAACCAACGTGGCCAGCCATAAATGGCGCAGCCAACGCCCGTAGGGGCGGGATCGGTGTTTGTTGAGGCCGACGTAGTAGTAAACCATGGTGATCAGCGAAACCATGCTCAAACCAATCAGCAAGGGCACGATGCCCGCCCATATTGCGTCATCGATGGGAATGTCGCGCGCCAGCAGGTTGCTGCTGTGCGCCGCCCACAGCGAAGTGCTGATGGCGTACCAAAGGTATTCCTTCCGGCGCGGATAGACGACCCACATGCTGCCGATCAGCAAGGCGGTCAGCAGCAGGATGGCGACCACCGCCTTGACGGTTTCCTGCCGCCACAGGTCATTGCGTTCAAAGGATTGTTTCAGTTCCGCCACCGGGCCGAGGTAGACATTTTGCAGATAGGCCCGGTGGGTGCTGGTGGTGGCGACCCTGAAGGTGAGCAACTCGCCGGGGCGCAGTGCAGCTTGGTCATACAGCCGGAACAGCAATGGCCGGTGCTTGTTGCGCGAGACCGGCGTTTGCATGCTGCCTTCGCCGCCTGCCTGGGTGCCATTGGCGTAATACACCGCGACATTTTGCTGCACATTCAGCACCAGCAAGGCCGGTTCCTGGATTTCACCGATGGTGGGGGGCAGGCGGGCGGTGTAAACAAGGCCGCTTGGTTCCCCTGTCAGCTCCACTTTCCAGCGCTCGGCGGGGGCAAAGTCCAGTTGGTCAAGTTGCTGGGCCAGCAGGTACAGGCCCAGCAAATACAGCGGCAGCCACCCGAAAACGCGCAACAGGCGGCGGAAATTCACACCAGCCGCCTCCGGATGGCTTCCTGCACCGCTTCGGCGCGGGTGCTGATGTGCAGCTTGCGGTAGATGTTTTTGATGTGGGACGTGGCCGTATGGTAGGAGATGTATTTCATGTTGGCGGCTTCTTGCGCGGTAAAGCCTTTGGCGATCAGTTGCAGCACTTCCAGCTCCGTTTTGGTCAGGTTGGCGCTGTCCGTTTCCGGGCGTAGCCGCTTCAGCAGATGGCTGGCGACCGCCGGGCTGATCGGGGAACCGCCCGCGCACATTTGCAGGATGGCGCTTTCCACTTCGGCATGGTCGTCATCCTTGAGGATGTAGCCGGTTGCGCCTGCCTCAATCGCGTTGATCACATGTTTCTCATCGCCAAAGGCGCTGATGACCATGATGTGCATTGCCGGATAGGTCTGGTAAGCCTGCCGGATCAGATCCAGCCCATTGCCGTCGGGCAGGCCAAGGTCAGTCAGCAGGACATCGGCCTGGAAATTGTCCAGCGCTTTGCTGGCGTCGGCAACAGTGTCGCAGGCGACAACCAGCTGGAAATGGGGGCTGGCGACAATCATGCTGGTGAAACGCTGGAGGACTTCGGGGTCGTCTTCCACAATGATGACTCGGGTCAGTTTGCTCATGTCCATGCTCGTAATCAGGGGGCGTGGGTTGAGTTTAGCAGTAAGGCTAATTTTACGCCTGACCGGAATGGCTACCTAGTTCTGGGGATAGGGCGAAATAAATTACCCTGTTCATGGGCTGTTGCGGAAGGGCCGCCGGGTGAATAATGGCCCCATTCCGGCTCGATTCTCCTCTCCGGGACGGGAAGTCGGGGTTGCAGCAGATATGATTGGGGATGTTGCAACCCTGACGCTTTCATTTCATCTGCGTTTCGCCGCTGCGGGCTTTGCTTGGCAGCGGTTATTTTTATGTGCAACGCAATCAACTGATAAATATAATTTTTATCCCGTTAGCTGGGGATGTCCCAAGCTTGAATTTACCGTGAACAGGCAATTATCCGCCATCGGCATTTGCGGCAGAATGCTTAATCAGGACGTAAGCCGCACGGTTTCCGTCCTGAAACGGAAAACTTTGCGGGCGGCGGCATGGGCTAACGAATGGGCCGCGCCAGCGAAGCTTGCCATTGGCTGATTCACTAAAATGGGGAGAGTATTATCATGGCAATTGATTTTCGCCGGACAACGGTCACTTTCGATCCTACCAAAGGACGGGAACAGAGCGAACAGGGGGCGGTTGTGTTCAACAGTGCGGTGCGCCGCGCCGATGTGGCCCTGAACGGTTTTGACATCCGGTTCACCGATGGCGACCATCATGTGTTCAGGGAAAAAATCGACGCCCGCATTGAGCGCATCACCGACCGCACTGTGTTTGTGCGGGTGGACTACCTGCTGCGGGACAGTTCCGGCAATATCGATGACCGCTATGAAGGCCGGGTGGATGTGCTGGTGATGGCGGAAGTCGCATAATTCCGGCAGCCAGAATGGGGGCAAAAACGGCAAGGCCAGCCATCAGCTGGCCTTGTTGTTGTTAACCGGCGGCGAACACTTCCCGCTGCAAGCCGTTCAACTGCACCAGCCGCGCATTGAGGTTCAGCTCAATCCCCCGCCACAGCGATGCCTGCCCTTGTTGGGTTTCGACATGCGGCATGATGGCTTCCTCCACGATGCGGGAATGGTGGATGTCGAGTTCGATATGGCCGATGAACAGCTCCAGCGCGTCATCATCCAACCCTGGCACGGTGCGCATGCCTTGCAGCAACATGCGGTAATAGGGTGGGATCGGCCATTCCCCGGCGATCCCGGCCACGCCGACCGCCGCCAGCCAATCGGTTCCCTGGGTCAGGCGCATCATGGTGTCGATGTAGCCTTGCTGCTCGGGCGTGATCGGCGCATTCGCCATTTCTTCTTCCGTGAAATCCAGCGCCCGCAACAGCTTGCGGTAAACCTCCATGTGCGATTTCGACGGGTCGCCGTTGCCGTATTCGTCGTACAGGATTGCCGCCAGCACCGCCTGGATGCGTTCGTCCGGCGTCACGCCCAGCGCGTTGGCCTGATACAGGCGGGTGCGCAGGATATGCGGGTAATACAGCAACGCGAAGGTGCGCGCCTGCTCAAAGCTGAGTGGCTGTGTGGACATCCGTTGCAGGAAGGGGTGGCGCAGGAACGGGTGCGCGTTGACGCGGTCTTTGAGTTCCTGCAGGTAAGCGGGTGCATTCATCTTCGTGGCTCCAAACTCGTAATGGCGGCAATGTATCAAGGATGGTGGACAGGTTCGAATTATCCATAAGTTCCTGCTGATATACGATGGGAATCCGCAAAACTTGACCTGTATTGGCAAACCCCCATCCATTTTTGAAATCCGGAAAAATTACCCCACTGTCAACCCATAGAGTTTAACCACACGAGAGCGACAACAGTGGAATACAAGGATTATTACCAGATACTGGGCGTCGCCAAAGACGCTTCACAGGACGACATCAAGCGCGCCTACCGCAAGCTGGCGCACAAATACCACCCGGACGTCAGCCAGGAGAAGGACGCCGAAACCCGTTTCAAGGAACTCGGCGAAGCCTACGAAGTGCTGAAAGACCCGGAAAAACGCACCGCCTACGACCAGTTGGGGGCTGACTGGAAAGCCGGGCAGGAAGGCTTCCAGCCGCCGCCGGACTGGGGCACCGGTTTTGAGTTCCATGGTGGTGGCCATACCGCTGCGGATGATTTCAGCGACTTCTTCGAAAGCCTGTTCGGGCGCGGCGGTTTCCAGCGCGGCGGCGGGCGTTCCGCCGGAGGGGCCGCCTGGCAGGCGCGTGGGGAGGACAGCCACGCCAAAGTCTTCATCGATCTGGAAGACGCTTATCAGGGTGCAACCCGCAGCCTCAACCTGCGTTCCGCCGGGGTCGGGCCGGATGGCCGCCCGCAGGCGCACGAACGCAGCATCCAGGTAAAAATCCCCAAAGGCGTGCGCGCAGGCCAGCATATCCGATTGCAGGGGCAAGGCGACCCCGGTGTTGGCGGCGGCGCGGCGGGCGACCTGTATCTGGAAATCGCCTTCAACCCGCATTCGCTGTATCAGGTGGAAGGGCGCGACGTGTCGCTGGAATTGCCCATTGCCCCGTGGGAGGCGGCGTTGGGCGGCAAGGTGCAGGTTCCCACCCCGCTCGGTGTGGTGGATCTGAAAATCCCTGCCGGTTCGTCCAGCGGCAAACGCATGCGGCTGAAAGGGCGCGGCATACCGGGGCAGACGCCAGGCGATTTCTACGTGACGCTGGCGATTGTGACGCCAGACAGGCTCAGTGAAGAAGACAAGAAACACTACGAAGCCCTGCGGCAGGCCCACCAGGATTTCAATCCGCGTGTTAAATTGGGGGTGAGATAATGAGGTTTGTGTGATCAACTGAACGGATAGCTTTACCATGGACATGCCCAAGAACCATTTCAAACATGCATTGCAAGCCAGACAGGTGCAGTTCGGCCTGTGGTTGGGGTTGGCGGAAACCTTCTCGGCAGAAATTTGCGCCGGGGCAGGTTTTGACTGGCTGCTGATCGACGCCGAACACGGCCCCAATGATTTGCGCAGCATCCTCGCCCAATTGCAGGCAATAGCGCCGTATGCCTCGCAGCCGGTGGTGCGCCCGCCGCAAGGCGACCATGTGCTGATCAAGCAGTTGCTGGAAACCGGGGTGCAAACCCTGCTGATCCCGATGGTGGAAACGGCGGAACAAGCCAGGATGCTGGTGCAGGCGATGCGTTACCCGCCGCATGGCATTCGTGGGGTTGGCAGTGCGTTGGCGCGCGCTTCCCGCTGGGGCCGCGTCAGCGATTACATGGCGGAAGCCGACGGGCAGATGTGCCTGCTGATCCAGGTCGAAACCAAAACCGGCATGGAAAACCTGGACGCCATCCTGGAAGTGTCCTGTATCGACGGCATTTTCTTTGGCGCGGCGGATCTGGCGGCGTCCTACGGTTTGAAGGGCGAATCCAGCCACCCGGCTATCGTCGACCTCATTCTCGGCGGCTTACAGAAAGTGCAGGCCAAAGGTCTGGCAGGCGGTGTGCTGTGCAGTGACAAAGCCCTCAACCAGCGCTATATGGATGCGGGCGCCAATTTTGTCGCGGTCGGGGTTGACGCCTTGCTGCTGGCCAAGGCGACCAGCGATCTGCTGGGTGAGTATAAGGGCGATGTCCAGACCGTTCCCGGCAGCTATTGACGCCTGCGCATGAATGACAATTTGCCGGACACGCAATCAGCCTGGTTGCGGCGGGTCTTTCATCTGGCGTGGCCAGTGATCCTTTCCAACCTGTCGGTGCCGCTGGTGGGGATGGTCGATACTGCCGTTATGGGGCGGCTGCCGGAAGCCGGGTTCATGGCCGCCGTCGCGGTTGGTGCGATCATTTTCAGCAGCGTGTTCTGGGTTTTCGGTTTCCTGCGGATGGGCACGACCGGCTTTGTCGCCCAGGCATCCGGAAAAAACAGCCAGCCGGAAGTGGCGCTGGCGGTGTTGCGCGCACTGGGGATGGCGGTGCTGCTGGGCGCGCTGGTGATCCTGCTGCAATGGCCGCTGGGCAAGCTCGCCTTTTACCTGATGGGTGCCAGTGAGGAAGTCACTGGGCTGGCGCGGCAATACTTTTTCATCCGTGTCTGGGGCGCGCCCTTCACCTTCATCAACTACGTGCTGCTGGGAACCCTGATCGGCTTGCAGCGGATGCGCGCCGCCTTGCTGACGCAACTGGCGCTGAACATCAGCAATATGCTGCTGGATCTGCTGTTCGTGCTGGGGCTGGGGATGACGGTGGCAGGCGTGGCGCTGGCCTCTGTGTTGGGGGAATGCCTGGCCGCCATGACCGGGCTGTACCTGTTGCGGCCAGTGTTGCGCACGGCGTGGGGGATGGCGGCGGGTTCCGCCTGCGACTTATGGGAGCAGGTAGGGGATAAAACCGCCATCCGCACCTTGTTTCAGGTCAATGCCGACCTGTTTGTGCGCACCTTGTTGCTGACCTCGGCATTCTTCTTTTTCACCTCGCAAGGCGCGGCGTTTGGCACGGTGGTGTTGGCGGCCAACGCTATCCTGTTGCAGATGCTGCAAATGATCGCCTACGGGCTGGACGGTTTTGCCCATGCGGCGGAAGCCTTGGTGGGAAGCGCCTATGGCGGCAACGACCGGCGCGCCTGGAAGCAGGCGATCGCCAGCAGCGCCTTGCTCGCCTTCATGATGGCGGCGGGCATCAGCTTGCTGTACTGGCTGGCCGGGTCGGGGATCATTCGCCTGCTGACCGATATTCAGGAGGTGGCGCAGGTTGCCGGGGAATACCTGGTTTGGGTTGTTGCAGCCCCGTTGCTGGCGGTGTGGAGCTATCAACTGGATGGCATCTTTATCGGCATGACCCGCACCCGCGACATGCGCAATACGGTGGCGCTGGCGGTGCTGGTCTATGTGGTGTTGGTCTGGCTGACGACACCGGTGTGGGGAAACCATGCCTTGTGGGCCTGCCTGCTGGCTTTTTTAAGCCTGCGCGGGGTATTCCTGGGTGTGTTGCTCGGTAGGTTGTTTCAAACCCATAATGGATGAAGCAAAACCTGGCTTAAAAGGGATTCCGAGCAAAGCTGCTATACTGCCAGCATGAGCAACCCGCGAGCGACCGCCATGCGACGACACTTCAACACCACCGGCCCCGTCCACCCAGAAGAACATTACGCTATCGACCCGATGACCCGGTTGGACTGGGAGGAAGTCCGGTTCCTGATCGCCGCGAAAAAGTTCTTCGTACTGCACGCGCCGCGCCAGACCGGCAAGACATCCACCCTGCTGGTGATGATGGATGTGCTCAACCAGTCGGGCGAATACACCGCGCTCTACATGAATGTGGAGTCGGCGCAGTCGGCACGCGACGATGTCGCAGCGGGGATGAAGGCCATTATCGGCAGCCTGACCTACGGGGCAGAAGCACGCTTGCGGGATTCACGCCTACAGAAATGGCGGGATGAACTGTGGCCTGTGTTGGGTGAACACGCCACTTTGCGAGAGCTGCTCAGTCGTTGGGCGCAGGCATCAGACAAGCCCATTGTGCTCATGATCGATGAGGTTGACGCATTGGTCGGCGACACCCTGATCTCGCTGCTGCGGCAACTGCGTGAAGGCTACATTGGCCGCCCTGGCATACCCTTTATTCACAGCGTAATCCTCTGCGGGGTGCGTGACGTGCGTGATTACCGTATCCACACCCGCCACAATGAAATCATCACTGGCGGCAGCGCCTTCAATATCAAGGCCAAATCCCTGGTCATGGGCAGCTTCCGCAAGGATGAAATTGCTACCCTGTACGCCCAGCATACACAGGACACCGGGCAGACCTTTGATGCGGCCATATTCCCGGAATTGTGGGAAGACACCCGTGGGCAACCGTGGCTGGTGAATGCGCTGGGGCATGAAATGACCTGGGAAGACAAAAGCGCCCGCGACCGCGCAACGCCGATTACCCTGGAGCGTTACCACGCTGCCCGCGAGCGCCTGATCCAATCACGCACCACGCACTTGTCGCAACTGTCGGACAAATTGCGGGAAGCCCGTGTGCATGGCGTCATCAGCGCCTTGCTGGCCGGGGAAAGCAGCCAGGAAACGTTGGCGCTGGATGATGTGGAGTACGTGGCGGATCTCGGCCTGATCGAAGCCCGCCCGCAAATGCGCATCGCCAACCGTATCTATCAGGAAGTGATTCCCCGCGAACTCACCTGGACGAAACAAATCTCCATCGCCCACGAGCAGGTCTGGTACCTCACCCCGCAACGGCGGCTGGACATGCCCAAGCTGCTAGCCGCTTTCCAGCAGTTCTTCCGCGAAAACGCTGACGCCTGGATCGAACGCTTCGATTACAAGGAAGCCGGGCCGCAATTGCTGATGCAAGCTTTCCTGCAACGCATTATCAACGGTGGTGGGCGCATCAACCGCGAATACGGGCTGGGGCGCAAGCGCACTGACCTGTTCATCGAATGGCCACTGGATGAGGAACAAGGATTTTACGGCAAGGTGCAACGCATCGTGTTGGAGCTGAAGATTCTCTATAAGTCGTGGGAGGCAACCGTTACGGAAGGGCTGGGGCAAACCGCCGGTTACGCTGACCAGTGCGGTGCGGATGAAGCGCACCTGATTGTTTTTGATCGCCGCTCTGGCATCGCCTGGGATGACAAAATCCGTCAACAGCAGGAAAATCATCAGGGTCGCGCTATCGGTGTATGGGGGATGTGATTGCTGACTGACAAGATTGGCCGACAGAAAAAAACCGGAGCAGATTTGCCCCGGTTTCCTTCGCAAGTCAGGCGGTTTTGATCTGCTTAGGTCTTGCGCGCATCCAGCACGGCTTTGCTGATGCCGCCGATGGCCCAGTGTTCGGCAGGCACTTCGTTGATGACAACGCGCACCTGTTCCGGCTTCACGCCTAGGGTTTCCACTGCAACTGCTGTCACTTTCTCAAAGAAAGCGTCTTTCTGCGCTTGAGTACGTCCCGCGATAATGGTCGCTTGAATTAATGGCATAGTTTCTCACTCCAAATGACCCCTCCCCCGTTGAACGGGAAAGGGGGTGTGAGGGTAGTCACACAATCGTTAGGCTGACAGAACCCAAATCCTGATAGCGCACGCACACGCTATCGCCCGCTTTCACGCCGACTGCGGCGGTAATGCCACCCGTCATAATGAAGGTGCCCGCCGGGATTTCTTCGCCGCGTTCCGCCAGCATATTGGCCAGCATGGCGACACTGGCCGCCGGATGCCCCAGCACTGCCGCGCCTGCACCGGTGGCGACCACTTCGCCGTTGATTTCCATCACCACGCCGAGGGTTTTCATATCGACCTCTTCGGCACGTTTGACGTTGCCGCCAGTGACGAAACGGGCGGAGGAGGCGTTATCCGCCACCACGCTCTTGAGGTCGAATTTGAAATCACGGTAGCGCGAGTCAATCACTTCCACCGCAGGCAACACGGCTTCGGTCGCCGCCAGCACATGCGCCACGGTGCAGCCTGGGCCACGCAACGGCTTGTTGGTGATAATGGCGATTTCGGCTTCCACCTTGGGGTGAACCAGTTCGTCGATTTTCACCGCGCCGCCATCCGGCACATTGAAGTAATCGGCCAGGAACGCATAGATCGGCGTTTCCACACCCATTTGCTTCATCTTGGCGTAGGAAGTCAGGCCCATTTTCAGGCCGATCACCTTGGTGCCACGCGCTTCCTTGCGGCGGCGGATTTCCCACTGGATGTCGTAGGCGTCTTCCCAGTCCATGTCCGGGTAGTCGTCGGTGATCTTGGTGACATCGAACGCCTGCAATTCAGCGTTTTCCAGATGTTCCGCCAGCTCAGCGATTTTGGATCTGCTCAGTGTGCTCATCTCAGCCTCCACGCTTGCGCAGCATTTCCAGCGCCACGTCTTCGATCATGTCTTCCTGGCCGCCGATAACACCGCGACGGCCCAGTTCCAGCAGGATTTCACGCGCCGGAACGCCGTGACGTTCTTCCGCACGTTTGGCATGCAGCAGGAAGGAGGAGTATACCCCGGCATAACCCAATGTCAGTGCGTTGCGGTTGATGCGTGGCAGATGGTCGTTGCCCATGATCGGCACAGCAACATCTTCGGCAGCGTTCATCAGCGCGCTCAGGTCGACGCCGGTTTCCACGCCGTACATTTCGCAGACAGCAGCGAACACTTCCAGCGGGGTATTGCCAGCGCCTGCGCCGAAACCGGCTACGGAACCGTCAATACGGTTGGCACCCGCTTCCACCGCCGCCAGCGAGTTGGCGACACCCATGGCCAGATTGTGATGACCGTGGAAACCGATTTCGATTTCAGCCGGGAAGTAATCACGCAGGATGCCGATTTTTTCCTTCACGTCTTCCGGCAGCATGTGTCCGGCGGAATCCGTCATGTACAGGCAGTTGGCACCGTAGCCATGCATCAGTTTGGCCTGTTCCAGGATTTTTTCCGGCTTGACCATGTGGCTCATCATCAGGAAGCCGACGGTGTCGAAACCCTGTTTGGCCGCGTATTTGATGTGCTGTTCGGAAACGTCCGCCTCAGTACAGTGAGTCGCCACGCGCACGGTTTTCACACCCAGGTCTTCGACCATTTTCAGGTCTTCGATAGTGCCGATGCCGGGCAGCATCAGGATGGAAACCTGTGAGTGTTGCAGGTGCGGAATCACCGCTTCCAGGTATTCCTTGTCGGTGTGCAGGCCGAAACCGTAGTTAACGGAAGAACCCGCCAGACCATCACCGTGAGTGACTTCGATCAGGGAAACCTTGGCCTTGTCGAGCGCCTGGGAGAGATCCTGCATGTTTTCCAGTGTGAACTGGTGACGGATGGAGTGCATCCCGTCGCGCAAGGACATGTCGTGCAGACGGATTTTTTTACCTTTCAGATTCATGGTTCACTCCCTCCTTTAAGCTTTCAGCATCTGTTCGGCGAACATTTCGGCGGTACGTGCCGCAGCAGCCGTCATAATGTCGAGGTTACCGGCGTATTCCGGCAGGTAATCGCCACGGCCACGCACTTCGGCAAATACGCTGACACGATTGCCATCGAAGATCGGGCCTTCCTTGACGCGGTAGCCAGGTACGTATTTCTGTACTTCGGCTTCCATCGCCTTGACAGATTCGATGATCGCATCACGTTGCGGCTCTTCCTCGGTAATGCAGTGAATGGTGTCACGCATCATCAAGGGTGGTTCCGCCGGGTTGAGGATGATGATGGCTTTGCCTTTTTTCGCGCCGCCGACTTTGACCACGGCGTGGGAAGTGGTTTCGGTGAACTCATCGATATTTTTACGAGTGCCGGGGCCTGCGGATTTGGAAGCCACAGTAGCGACGATTTCACCGTAACGTACTGGCTGTACGCGGCTGACGGCGTAAACCATTGGAATGGTCGCCTGACCGCCGCAAGTCACCATATTGACGTTCTCTTCGCCCTTGTTCAGGTGATCCTGAAGGTTGACGGGTGGAACGCAGAACGGGCCGATAGCCGCTGGCGTCAGGTCGATGACTTTCACACCTTTCTCGGTCAGCTTGCGGGAGGTTTCCGCATGCGCATAGGCAGAAGTCGCGTCAAACGCAATCTTGATGCCGTCTGCTTCAATGTGAGGAATCAGGCCATCCACACCTTCGTGAGTGGTTTTCAGGCCCATTTTCTCGGCGCGCGCCAGACCTTCGGAGGTCGGGTCAATACCAACCATCCATACCGGTTCCAGTACTTCGCTGCGCAGTAATTTGTATAACAGGTCGGTGCCGATATTGCCGGGACCGATCAATGCACATTTGATCTTCATATATTGTCTTCCTTCCTAGCCAAACTCAGGAAAAACGCACCACAGTACGCCCGATCCCGCCAATACTCACACTCATGTAATCGCCTGCCTTGACTGGCTGCAATGGCACCAGTGAACCGGACAGGATCACTTCGCCTGCCTTCAGTGGCACGCCAAACTTGCCGAGTGTATTCGCCAGCCACACCACGCAGCTGATGGGGGAGGAACCCAGCGCTGCCGCACCCGCGCCGGTGGAAACCACCTGGCCGTTGAGTTCCACCACCATGCCGACGGTGGAAAGGTCGAGCTTGCGCGGGTCAGCTGCTTGCGCGCCGAGCAGGAAATAGCCGCAGGAAGCGTTGTCAGCCACGGTATCCTGAATCTTGATCTTCCAGTCGCGGATGCGGGAATCGACGATCTCAAAGCACGGCACCACGAAATCGGTGGCGCGCAGCACGTCGGAGGCAGTCACACCAGGGCCGATCAGATCGTGTTTCAGGACGAAAGCAATCTCGCCTTCGGCACGCGGCTGGATCATTTTGGTGGTCAGGGAAAGTGATTCGCTTTCATCCACTACCATGGCATCGGTCAGGTAGCCGAAGTCAGGCTGGCCGACGCCGAGCATGTTTTGCACGGCCTTGCTGGTCACACCGATTTTCTTGCCGATGACTTTCTCGCCATCCAGCTCGATGCGCTTTTGCAGCAGGCTGGAAGAAATCGCGTAAGCGTCTTCAATGGTGATGTCTGGCGCACGCGAGGTCAGCGGGTCGAGCATTTCCTGATGACGCAGGGCGTGGTACAGCTCGTCCGCAAAGGTTTGGATTTGTTCTGCTGGTAACATGACGGCCCCTTACAGCTTGACGCAGATGTTTTTCAGTTCGGTATAGAATTCCAGCGAATGCACGCCGCCTTCACGACCGATACCGGAGTTTTTCATGCCGCCGAAAGGGGTACGCAGGTCACGCAGGAACCAGGAATTCACCCAGACGATACCGGCGTCGAGCTGTGCGGCAACGCGGTGGGCGCGGGAGGTGTTTTCCGTCCATACTGCTGCGGCCAGACCGTATTTGGTGTCGTTGGCCCATCCGATCACTTCTTCTTCGGAATCGAACGGTTGTACGTGGCAGCAAGGGCCGAAGATTTCGTCTTTGACGACCGTGGCGGTTTCCGGCAGGCCAGTCCAGATGGTGGGTTGCACCCAGTTGCCTTCGGCCAGTGCGCCCGGCATCTCAGGGACGCCGCCGCCAGTGATGACGTTTGCGCCTTCTTCAACCGCTTTGGCGTAGTAGGACAGGACTTTTTCCTTGTGTTCCTTGCTGATCAGCGGGCCCATGCTGGTGCATTCATCATCCCAGGCACCCAGTTGCATGCCTTCGGCGCCTGCTTTCAAACGGGCGAGGAATTCGTCGAAAATTGGCCGTTCCACATACACACGTTCGGTGCCGAGGCAGACTTGGCCGCAGTTGGCGAACACGGAACGCAGGGTGCCTTCGATGGCCTTGTCCATGTCGCAGTCCGCGAACACGACCGCCGGGTTTTTGCCGCCCAGTTCGAAGGAAACGTGCCGGATGTGGTCGGCGCTGGCTTTCACAATGGCCGCGCCCGTGCGGGTCTCGCCAGTGAAGGTGATGCCGTTGATGTCGGGGTGGCTGGTCAGGAATGCGCCTGCCGAGTTCGGGCCGAAACCATGCACCACATTGAACACGCCTTTGGGGATACCGGCTGCATTCATCACTTCGCCCAGCAGGGTGGTGGTGCGCGGGGTCTCTTCGGAAGGCTTGACGATGACGGTATTGCCGCACGCCAGCGCTGGGCCGACTTTCCAGGTCATCAGCAGCAGTGGCAGGTTCCACGGGCTGACTACGGCGATGACGCCTTTCGGTTTGCGGATGGAATAGTTGAGTGCGCCTTTGCCGTCTGGGGTATCCAGCATGAAGCTTTCGGTCGGCACGCTTTTGTAGGCGTCGGCAAACACCTTGAAATTGGCGGCGCCGCGTGGAATGTCGATGTGTGAAGCCAGTGATTTCGGCTTGCCGGTATCCAGGCATTCGGCTTCCAGGAATTCGTCGAAGCGGGCGTTGATGCCGTCGGCGACCTTGTGCAGCAGCGCCATGCGCTCGGCCACCGGCATTTTGCCCCACGGGCCTTTCAGCGCTGCTTGGGCGGCGGCGACAGCCTGGTCGACTTCGGCTTGCCCGGCTTCGTGCACCACGCCGATTTGCTGGTTGGTGGCCGGGTTGATGTTGGCGAAGGTTTTGCCGGACGCTGAACCGACAAATTCACCATTAATGAAATGCTTGATCTCTTGCATTGCCGGATTTCCTCTCCTTGCGTATGGAAGCGTCAAGCATACTGCAACATTGTCGATAATTAAAGAAATTATCGATATTTTTAGAAATACATGACAAAGACAAAATCGTATGGAGTCAGGGTAAAATATAGGAAGTTGATATACTGCATTTTTCCGACCTTTTAATGCTGGTAAATCGCCCATGAGTATCCTGCTGCAACCTGCCGAAGCCCCAAGACCATGGCGGATTACGTCTACGCGCAACTGCGTGAAGACATCATTCAGGGCAAGCTGGCTCCTGACAGCAAACTCAAGATCGAGCTAACCCCCCATCCCCAGCCCTTCCCCCGCAAGGGGTGAAGGGGGCAAGAGGGGCGCGTCACTCATTTGCCCGTCTTCAGCATTCCGGCTACTATCTGCTCTATTGTTACTTATGCCTGACTAGCCATGTCAATGACCCCACTGGAAATTGCACAGCAACGCATTGAAGAGTGCCGCCGTACCCGCTCGACCGAACTGGATTTGAGCAAGCTCGGATTGGCAGAAATACCGGAAGCGGTGTTTGAGTTGACCTGGCTGGAAAAGCTGGATGTGTCGGGGAATAAGAAAAATTGGAAAAAGGGAAATATCCGGGAAATCCCTGCCGCCATTAGGCAACTCACCGCACTGACAGCCTTTGACTGTACGCTGAACCAGATCAGCGACCTGTCGCCGCTGAGCGGCTTGCCAGCGTTGCAATCGCTTA
>NZ_JAYMYJ010000021.1:23828-26631 GCF_035668035.1 Candidatus Thiothrix phosphatis
AGATCAGCGACCTGTCGCCGCTGAGCGGCTTGCCAGCGTTGCAATTGCTTAACTGTGGATCTAATGGAATCAATGACCTTTCCACGATTGACCACTTGCTTTTATCAGATCATCTAGAACAGTTTTCTTTTTATAACAGCCCTAAATCTGGCATCCCCGCAGTATTACTAGGCGAGCATGAAGATGATGATTGCCTCGAAAATATCAAACACTATCGGCAAGCCATCCTGTCGCATGGCTTAGTAACCCAAAAGCAACTCAAAATCCAGTTGGTCGGTAACGGTCGTGTCGGCAAAACCACACTGGCGATTGCCTTGGAAACGGGCAAACCTGTTGATCAAGACTGTGACTCTACCCACGGTATCACCATCAGCACCTTGCCAATGAGTCTGCATGGCGAAGCTGAACTCCTCAGCGTGCAATTGTGGGATTTTGGCGGACAGGAAATATACCACGCCACCCACCGCCTGTTTCTCGCCAATGACTGCCTGTACCTGCTGTTGTGGGCTGAAGAAACGCCCGAAATACAGGAAGAAACCCGCCATCACGTGACCTACTGGCTGGAATCAATCCATGACCTGAGTCCTGACAGTACGGTTATTGTGGTGAAAAACCGCATTGATCTGGGTGAACAACAACCTGACCGCCCTGGCTTGCCACCTGAATTACCGGGTGTTGCGCAAATAGAAGATTATGAAACAATCTCGGCGCGGAAATATTGGCGCATCGGTATTCTGGAAGAAAAAATCAAGGATATTGTTACCCGCAAGCTGCAACACAAAGTGACGTTGACGCTGCCGAAGCCTTGGGTACAAGTACAGGAAACGCTGGAGAAGCTCAAAAGCGAAGGGCAAACCACCATGCCCTTTCCCCACTTCAAACAACTGTGCATCAAGGCAGGGATTGATTATGCCGAGTGGTTTGTAGCGTACCTGCACAAAACCGGCATCCTGTTCTATCAGGAAGGCGCGTTTCAGGATCAGATCATCCTCGACCAGAACTGGGCAATTGATGCGGTTTACAAACTGTTCGATCCCAAAGACAAACCCAAACTCAAACAAAAAATCCAGCGCCGGGGTGGCGGCTTTTTTGGTGATGACACCAGCACCTTTTGGCCTGATGTTGATGAGAGCGAACGTGAAATTTACCTCAGCTTTATGCGTAACTGTGGGATTTGTTATCAAGCCAATCGTCAGCAAAGCAATAGGGAAAACCTTCCATTTGCCGACCGGAGATTCGTTATCCCCGCCTTGTTGCCACCCAGCATCACCATAAAAGATACATGGCAACCACTGGAACATGACTGGCTGCTGGAAGTCGATTACGACTTTTTGCATCGCAGTATCATTGAACGCATCATCATCCGGCTAGGCGAAACCTACCCCGACAGTGACCCGTGGCACACAGGTATCTACTGCCCGACTGAACACGGTCAAATCCTGCTGGAGTGTGCGTATCAGGATAAAAGCCAATCTACTGAAGGCTCACTGCGTTTCCAGCTACGTGGCAATCAGCTTGACGTATTGCGGGACATCTTGCGCAAACTGGTTAGTGAAATCAGCCCACACAAACGCTACCGGGAATACCTGCGCAAAGGCATCCATGCAGCAAGGGAGCCATTGCCTGAATTCGAGGAACAAACCGCCCCACGTTCCCGACTGGATGAAACCAAACCGGCGGAGAAAAGCATCAAACTGTTTATCTCCTATTCCCACAAGGACGAGAAATACAAAAAACGTCTGGAAGAACACCTGACTGCCATTAAACGCAAACTACCGCTAATTGCCTGGAGTGACCGTTCCCTGTTTTCCGGCGAATCGGTGGACGAACAAATCTTCCAGCAACTGGATACCGCCGATATTGTCCTGCTGCTCATCAGCCCCGCATTCATCAATTCCGACTACTGTTTCACCAAGGAAATGGTGCGTGCACTGGAACGCTACCGGGACAATGGCAGCGTAGTGATCCCGGTCATCATCCGCTATACCAAAGGCTGGCGTGACCACGAAATTGGTTCAATCACTGCCTTGCCTAAAGACGGCAAGCCTTTAGCCGAATGGCGCAACAAAGATAAATTCTGGGGCAGCGTGGAAGACGGGATTCAGGCACAGGTTGAGAAGTTGTTACAGGCATAAACGTGGCTTCACGCTAAACCTAATTTTCCATCAGGTGCTGCTGGAGCCGATGGGGAAACAAAGCCATTACCTCGCATCAAGACTTATAAAAACTCGTATTAAGGTATGGTATTTCTCGTATTAAGACTGTGAGAAATCCGCATGTATCCACGCAACAACACCCCGTTTCTACTCGAATTACTGACAGAGTTCAGGATTCTGTACCTGACCGGCCCTCGTCAGGCAGGCAAGACCACACTGGCCAAAGCGATTGCCGCCGAGCGTGGCATGCAATACCTGTCGCTGGATGATGAAGGCGTATTGGCAGCGGCGCGGAATGACCCGCACGGCTTCATCCAGTCCTTTGCTGGGCAGAATGTGGTGCTGGATGAATTCCAGTATGCGCCGGAACTGACCCTTGCCATCAAACGCTCCTCCGACAACCTGCCGTCAGGGCAGAAAGGCAAGTTCCTGCTGACTGGCTCTGCGGATATTTTCAGTTCCGCACGCACACAGGAAGCCTTGCCGGGCACATGGCACGGGTGGAATTGTGGCCGCTCTCCATCACCGAAATCCGCGATAGCCGTTTCAACCTGATCAACTACCTGCTGGCAGGCGACTTTGCCCAACCACAGGCATTCCCTCCACTGGGGCGCGAACAATTGGCGCAAATCCTGCTGGATGGCGGC
>NZ_JAYMYJ010000022.1:0-26370 GCF_035668035.1 Candidatus Thiothrix phosphatis
ACAAACCAACTGCCCTTGCATTTCCGCCACCCCCACGGTTACTACCGTCCCGGAATTAAACGCCAGATAATCCGCCTCAATCCCGTCGGAGAATATCACACCATTTTCCGGCATTTGCGATTCCAGTCGTAGCGGGGCCTGCCGGGTAATTGCGCCGAACACCAGTTCCACGCCAGTAGTACGGCTGGGAAAAGGTTCGCGCACGCTGAATTGCAGGCGTTGTTCATCCCAGCCGAAACCGTCGTTGAGTTCGTGGCTGCGGGTGTGCATCACGCCCATGGCGCCCGCCAGCACCGACTGGAACCAGCCGGTCGAGCCAAACCCGGTGGAGACAATGATGCCGGAGGAGGACTGCATTTCACTGCGGCCTTCCCAGCTCAGGGTGTAACGCGCCGAAGTGTGGCTTTTCGGGCCGATGAACAGGTCGTTGACCGCCCGCATGATTTGCCCGTCATTGGTGCGGGCTTCGGCGAAAGTGATGCTTTTGCTGTCGGTTTTGCCTGCCAGCGTGCGTGTCACCACATCGCGCAAGTCCTCGATCACAAAGGGCAGCAGCTTGCCATCCCAACGCGCCGGGTCAGGGTTGATGGCGATCACCGGCTGGCCCTGCAGGTATTTCAGCGTATTGGCGACCAGCCCATCCTGACCGATCACCACCACCATGTCGTTGCCGGAAAACTGGTAATTGGGCAACAGGCTGCGTTCCAGTTGCTGGAAACGCCCCAGGCCGCGCAATATCCGTTCCGCCTCCCGCAAATGCTGTTGGTAGTGGTCGTGTTCGTGCAGATAATCCTGCGCATCGGTATTGCTGTGTTCCAGATAGAAACGCGCCTGCGGCCAAGTGTTGAAACGTTCCACCAGCTCCTGCAAACGGGTCTTGCGGGTCACCAGCACGAAACGGTGTTGGCTGTTGCTGGTTTTCATGGCCGCACCGCCTTTTGCAATGCCTGCCCGAACAGGTCAGGCGTGATGTTCAACTCGCCGATTTTGCCAGCATTTTGCGCCAGCGATTCAAACGCCATCGCCATCAGTTGTTCCGGCTGCATCTTTGCCATCGCCATGGCTTTGAAGTGCTCAACCGGCAATTGTTTGAACGCGTTCATGCGGGCGGCGATGGCAAAACCTTCGGCTTCGGATTGCTGGCGGCTGTTGTCTGTTTCCAGTGCAACCAGCGACTGACGCTGGGTTTCCGCTTCGATACTGGCCTGCAAACGTTCGCGTTCGGTTTCTGCGCTGGCGCGTAGCAGGGTGCGTTCGTTGCTCAGACGTGATTCGGCGATTTCCTGCTCTTTTTGCTGCATGGAAAGCTCGGTCTGCAACTCGGCTTCGCGGATCATGCGCTCCTGCTCGACAGCGGATTTGCGGCGGGCATAAGTGGCGTCGTCCGCTTCCTGCAAGATGGCTTCGCGGGCTTCTGCTTCCAGCGCACGGGCGGTTTCCGGGGTTGGCTTGATGGCGCTGATGGTGATGTCGAGCAAGGCAATGCCAATGGCAGCGAAGGCGGCATCTGTGCGAAAGCGGGCGCGTAGGTTATCCGCGAGTTCCTGGCTGAGGCGCAGGGCGTCGCGTAGCGAAGTATTTTCCACCCGGTTCTGGATCACCGCGCCGACGCTACGGATCACGCGGTCTGCCAGTTTGAGCGGGTCTTCCGACAGCCAGCCGCTATTGTTGGGTTTCAGGGTGAAATTGAGCATTTCCGCTGTTTTTACTGGGTCGGCAATCTGGTAACTCAGCTGGCCTTGCACGGTAATGCTCTGGAAATCAGCTGTTTGCAGGTTGAAGATGAACGGGGCTTCCTGCACATTGATGGGCACCGCAGCAATCGAGGTGCTCACCGCATTGTAGAAAAAGCTCAGGCCTTTGCCCTGCCGCCGCACTGTGCCATTGACGGTCTTGATCACATAAGTGGAGGAGTCCGCTTTATAGAATTTGATGCCAAACATGGTTGCTCCCCTTTTATGTCGTTAAGTCACTTATGCTTTATAATGTCTAAACGACACTAAAGCGTCAAGTGTAAAAAGTGTCTTTAGGACAAAATTAATTTAAAAAGGGGAAGTGAGTGATGGCTCTGTTAGCGCTTTCAGTTTTGCGCGTGAAAGCTGGCAATAAAACCTAATTGGGTGCATACGTTGGGTTCAATCAGACATGCTAGAATCCCGCTATACGCAGAAACAGGAGAACACCATGCAAGCCATTGAATTCAATGCCACCCCTCACGGCGGCATGTTGTTGATACCGGAGATATATCGCCAACAGTGGGAAGGTTTGGCCGTAAGGGTTATCTTGTTGCCTGCCGACAAAGAAGCCCCGACAACACCTAAGCCCAAAACGCTGTTGGAGCGTTTGCGTACTGTCGAAAAAATCAATGCAGCGCCTGATTTGTCCGACAACCACGATGCTTACGTGCTGGGGCAAACCGATGCTTGAACCCTTGTTTGTGGATACGGGCTATGTGCTTGCGTATATCAATGCCAATGACCAGCATCATGATGAAGCCTTACGACTGGAATCCTATTTCGCTGGACACCCATTGGTGACAACTGATGCTGTCCTGCTGGAAACCGGCAATGCCCTTTCCCGTGGTTTCAAAGCACAAGCCATCGAAATCATCCAGCACTTTCAGGAAGCAGAGGACGTGACGCTAATCCATATGAACCCTTTGCTGTTCAAGGATGCTTTTGACCTGTATCAACGCTATCGGGACAAAGAGTGGGGCATGGTTGATTGTTTGTCATTTGTGGTTATGCGTGAAATGAAGCTCACTACAGCCCTGGCGTTCGACAAGCATTTTGAGCAGGCAGGGTTTCGGCTATTGACTGCCAACCACGGATAAGCCTGTTTTTCTTTGCTAGGACTCCCCATGCCCACACTCAACTGGATCGGAAAAGACGCGGTTGTCCGTCATCATCGGTGCGCTTTTGCCGGGAAGGGAATGAAAGAAACATGATGCAAACAGACGAACAGGCTTTTCTGCAACATTACGACAAAACCGCCTACGACACGCCGCTGGTCACCGTCGACCCGGTGCTGTTCACCTACCACGAAGGGCAGTTGAACGTGTTGCTGGTGCAGCGTTCCGGCCACCCTGACCGGCAGATGTGGGGCTTGCCCGGTGGTTTTGTCGATTTGCAACGCGACGCCACGTTGGAAGACACCGCCTTGCGCAAACTGCGCGAAAAGACTGGGGTGGAGCCGCCGTATCTGGAGCAGTTGCACACCTTCGGCAACGCCACCCGCGACAAGCGTAGCTGGTCGGTGACGGTGTGCTACACCGCGCTGATTGCGCATCAGGAATGTGCAGCGCATATCGCCACGGTAACCGATGTACGTTGGGTCAGCATGGCGCAACTGGCAACCCTGCCGCTGGCTTTCGACCACGGCATGATCATCGAACACGCCCGCGCACGGCTGCGGCAGAAAGCCTTGTATTCGATCGTGCCTGCCTACGCGTTGCCGGAGAAATTCACCCTGCCGGAATTGCAGCAATTGCACGAAGCCTTGCTGGGTAAGCCTTTGCAGAAAAAATCTTTCCGCCGCCGGATTGAGCAGGCTGAATTGCTGATCGATACCGGCGAAAAACGTATGGACAGCGGTGGCCGCCCGGCAGCCTTGTATCGCATGGGGAAAGAATCCGGCGCGTATACCTTCGTGCGCAATCTGGAAGCCTGAAACGCGCAAGGCCACACGGATCAACCGCATGGCCTTGGGTAATGGTGAGTAATGGCAGTGAGTTCAGACTTACTGCTGCAAGCGTTTGCGCACGGCTGGAATGACCAGCAGCAACAGCGGAATCAGCAGCTCAAACCCCATCGCACCGCCGCCTGAACCACCACTAGTATAGCTGGGGCGGGAAGAAGGAAACGCAGGTGCCTGGCTATCCACCCGGTTGTTGGTTACGGGTGCGGCAGCTCGCACCGCAGCACTTTGTTCCTCTGTTTCGCGGCGTTGTTTGTTCTGGCGCTGAATGCCGTGCTGTTCGAATTGCTCATCGCGCATCACCACCATCGAGGTGTAATCCGTGACCAGACCGTATTCCACCGCAGTATCGACAATCGCAGAACGGTAATCGTCCAGCGCCTCACCCAAGTAGGCGGCCTTGTTTTTGAGCGATTCGATATGGGCAAAGGCCCACAGGCGCTCGACTTCCGGGTTTTCGGTGGCGCTTGCAGGGAAGTGGAATTTGGTGCGGTATTCCTTATCCTCGCCACCGATTTTGGCTTTCAACACCACTTCCGCTTCATCGTCACCGAAGTAATGCCCGAACAGCACCAGTTGCTGGCCACGATACAAGGTGGTGGGTTGTTCCGGTGCCAGATCAGCCGTTTTCACGCCATTGATTTGCAGCGAAATGTCATGTAGCGCCTGATAGTTCACCTTGTTCAGCGCATTGGTCAGCACACCCAGAATGTCATCGCTGTTGGAAACACTGACGGCAAAACCCTGTGATACCTGTGCCATACTGGTCAGCAAGGGTTCGTCAGCGCCATTGCCCATAATGGCGGTGAACAGGCGCACGTCATGCTGTTTCATCAGGTCGAGGAAGTCTTTGCGCTCGGTTTTGCCGACATTCGCCACGCCATCGGTAATCAGGACAATGCCGGAAGTGCGGTCGCTATCCAGCCGTTGCATCGCTGCACTCAATCCATCGTATAGGGCAGTGCCGCCGCGTGGCCCAGTCTGTTGCAAGGCTTCGCTGACTTTCTGGATGGAAATGGCATTCGCATTCACCCAGCCGGAAGTCAGCTCTTCAACCTGGTCGTCGAACAGGACAATGCGGAAACGGTCACGATTACCCAGTTTGCCCAGCGCCTGTTCGGTAGCGTCCAGCAGGGTGGAATATTTGCCTTCCATGGAGCCGGAACGATCCAACAGGAAAATCCAGTCACGGCCTGCATTGAGCTGAGCCAGATCAATGCCGGGGGTGACGGTCATCATGAAGGTTCCCTTGCGCTCGCCGGGTTGACGGTAGGCAGTCACGTCAATCGCGCCCGGCAGGTCGGAAGCCAGTTTCCAGTACACCACGATGTCTTCATTCAGATGGCTGGCGGAAGAGGGCGTGGTAGTGTCAGTCGTGGTTTCGCTCTCTGTTGCGCTGCTGGTCGTTGTGTTTGCTGTTCCGGCGAAAGCGGCATTACGGGCGGCTATGTCCTGTGCACTACTATCGGTTGCAACGGCTGCCACCTGTTCGCCTTGTGGCGCAGGCTTGCCTGCCTTGCCGGTTTGCCCGATTTGCACTTGCCATTCCTGCGCATTGGCATTGGAAATGACCGCGCTTTTGTTGGCCGGGACGCGTACCGCATCCACTGGGTAGCCGGAACGCAGTTTCATATCGAAGTTGAAAGTGCCGGTTACTTTGTTGTCGGTTGACCAGAACGCCAGTTTTTCCTCATCAGTGCCGCCTTCTTCCAGCGGGTAGACGTAACGGCCTATGCCACCTTCCACGTCCGCAGGCTGCATATAGACCAACCGGGTTTTGGTTTCCTGTTGTGCGCGTACTGGTGAGACATGGGTTTCAAAGCGGTAGAAGCTTTTCTGCTCAGTCAGGCCAGCGTCGCGCCCAGCGGCTTTTTCCTGTTCATATACCTCGCGGGCTTGTTCTTTTTCAATGACTTCGCCGATGACGCGTTTGCCGTCAATCCACAGGGAAAATTCCGCTACGGTGCCATTTTTCGGCACCGGGAATTCGTAGGTGGCTTCAGTGTCCTGATTGCCTTTGTTGAAGAACACCTGGTCGATTTGGGTGACGGCGTAACCGTTTTCGATGGTGACATTCACTTCATGTGAGCGGATTTCTATATCGGCGGAAGAGCCGTCCCTGGGCACCAGCAGGCCGCTGGCGGATGCGCTGGATACTGCGCCGAAAAACAGGCCTGCGCTAATGGCGAAGCGCCCCAGCAGACGTTTGATTGAGTGTTTCATCGTGGCTCCTGATCTGTGTCAGTGTTGTTCGAGGAGCTTTTACTATCAATCAAATCGTTTATGGGTTACAGAAAATTAAACGATGTCGAATTTGGCTGGTCTTTGAGTATTGTATATCGATACTTTTGGTTGGGTGATACATTCCCTCCGCTGAGTGCAGGGCCTGGAGCGTATACTGAGCGCCATGCATTCAAGCGATATCAGCATACGAGGGATAAGGCAGAAATGAAGTTCGAAATCAGCAAACGCGAGTTGGCCTGGAAAGGTTTTTTCAGCATCGAGAAATATGAATTCCGCCACGAGCTGTTCGGTGGTGGCTGGGTGGATGGGGTCAGGCGCGAAATTTTCGAGCGTGGTAACGCGGTGGCGGTGCTGCTGCACGACCCGCAGGCGGACACTTTGCTGATGGTGGAACAGTTCCGCCCCGGTGCGGCGGTGCGTGACCCTGAAGGTGCGTGGATGCTGGAAATCGTCGCCGGTATTGTGGAAGAGGGTGAAACCCGCGAAGACGTTGCCCGCCGCGAAAGCCAGGAAGAGGCTGGCTGCACGGTTGGCGAACTGGAGCACATCATGGATTTCTACCCCAGCGCGGGCGGCTCCAGCGAACTGATTACGCTGTATTACGCGCCGGTGGACTTGTCAGCGGCGGAACCCGGCATCCGGGGGCTGGCGCACGAACACGAAGACATTCGCGTTTCCATTGTGCCGCGTGCACAGGCGATGGAATGGCTGGCGGCGGGCAGGATACAGGCGTCACTGGCGATTATTGCCCTGCAATGGCTGGCGTTGCGCTTGAGGTGATGTGTTTTCAATTCGCCAGCTTGGGCAAAAAGGATGTATCCATGTGGTATTTTGACGGGTCGTGCTGATCAATCAGCACATTGACGGTATCCGAGCGCACAAACTCTGTTGGGTCAAACCATAAATTATCGCTGCTGAATACATGAATTTCGGATGTGGCCGGGTTTTGCCATTGGGCGTGGATCACATACGGTTTCCGGCCTTTCCTGCTGGTTGCATTGTTGATGCCGATGCTTTGGATTTTGGCCTGGATGGTAATGCCATTGCGTTGCAGCTCCGCTATTGTTTGGGCTTTGCGGCGCGAGGCCAGGATAATGGAGGCACTGATAATGAAAAATACCGCGCCAATTCCACCGAGAATAAGTGCGCCTCCCCACAGTGAAAAGAAACCGTTGATTTTGGCACTTTCCGGGCGGTCAGCCTGATAAAAAACCTCGACAGTTTCACCTTCGGTATAGCTGGGGGGATTGCTGCTGGTGGTGGAGGTGAAGCTGATGGGCTTGCCTTCATGGGTGGTGAAGTTGACTGCTGGGGCATATGTTGTCGAATCGCGGGAACGCGAGCGCACCAGTTCCACCACGGTGCCTTGTGCACTCAGGGCAGTGCGCAGGAAACCCCGCGTATCCTGGTACAAGTAATAGGAGCCGCCCAGCAAACCCATGCCGATGGTTGCGAATAGATACGTCACGAAGGAAAAGGTTTTCATCGGTTAATCCTGTGATGAAATTTTTTATGGCCATTGCCGCATTGTAACCAGCCGCCAATGGGAAATAAAAATAGCCAAAGGCCGCATGGTACAATCCGCCCCCTCTATCACAATCATGAGATTTAACTGTGGATATCGCGATCCTGTTTGGATTGATAGTGTTGAATGGTTTTTTCGCCATGTCGGAAATTGCCTTGGTCATGGCGCGCAAGGGGCGGCTGCAAAATCTGGCGGAGCAGGGGGACAAGGCGGCCGCCACCGCCATGAAACTGGGCGAAGACCCGACATCGTTCCTGTCGGCGGTGCAAATCGGCATCACCTCCATCGGCATCCTCAACGGCATTGTGGGGGAAGCGGCGCTCAGTCCGCCTTTCAGCGCCTGGCTGCAATCGTTGGGTCTGGACGCCAGCATCGCTGACCCGCTGTCAACCGGGTTAGTGGTGGTCAGCATCACCTATTTTTCCATTATCCTGGGCGAACTGGCGCCCAAACGCATCGGCCAGATCAGCCCGGAAACAATCGCGCGGCTGGTGGCGCGCCCCATGCAGTGGCTGGCGGTGGTCACGCGGCCATTCGTGTTGCTGCTGTCCGGCTCCACCCGTTTGCTGTTGCGCCTGCTGGGGGTCAAGGATGATGCCAACGCCAGCATCACCGAGGAAGACATCCACCTGATGCTGCGGGAAAGCTCCAGCGCTGGCGTCATTGAGGAACAGGAACATAAGATGGTGCGCAATGTGTTCCGCCTGGATGACCGGCAGATTGCCACCCTGATGGCACCGCGCAGCGATGTCGCTTATTTGAACGTGGACAAGTCATTGGAAGAAAACCTCAGTTTCATCGAGAGCAACCGTTATTCCTATTTTCCGGTGGTGCGCGGCAGTTGGCGGGAAGTGCTCGGCGTGGTCAGCACCAGCCGTTTGTTGACCCAGGTTTTGCGCGGTGAAACGCCTTGCCTGACGGATAACCTCAAACCGGCGGTGTTCGTGCCGGAATCCCTGACCGGGATGGAATTGCTGGAAAACTTCAAGCAATCCGGCGGGCAGATGGTGTTCGTCATCGATGAATACGGCGAGGTGCAGGGGATCGTGACCCTGTTTGACCTGATGGAGGCCATCACCGGCGAATTCAGGCCGCAGCGCCAAGAGGATGCCTGGGCGGTGCAGCGTGACGACGGCAGTTGGCTGCTGGATGGGCTGATTCCTGTTCCCGAATTGAAAGACCGGCTGGATTTGAAGGCAGTCCCCGATGAGGAGAAAGGCCGCTACCACACCCTGAGCGGGATGCTCATGCTGCTGCTGGGGCGCATGCCCGCCGTCACTGACCATTGCGAGTGGGAGGGCTGGCGGCTGGAAGTGGTGGACATGGATGGGACCCGTATCGACAAGGTGCTGGCGACCTTGGTTGCAGAGGCGGATTCGCCCCTGTAACCGCTGGATGGTTGGCCATGGGTGTCTGAGCATCCGAGGGTGGGTTTAGTCCGGGAAGCGTTCGACATGCGTTTCACCATTGCGCCCGAAGTAAGTGACGTGACGGCCCGTGAGCCAGACCACGTAGCCAATACACCCGCCCGCCTGGGAAAGCCGTTTGAATTCGGGGTACATCACTTCGCCGCGTTGTGCGCCTGCTATTGCCGCTTTAATGACGGATGCTGAAAATTCCCTGGCGATTTCCACGCTGGGCGCAGGCATGTCGAGGGTGAGGGTTTCCCCATCCGGCAGGTAGTAAGTGGCGCGGCAGGCGCGGAAATCGACGTTGTAAGATTCCACGCCAGCCTCCAGCAATTGGCCGACAACTTGGCCAAAATGAATCTGGCCTGCATTCGACCGGCTGGCAGTCTCCCGAATGGCCGCTGCGGTTTGATTATCCATGGTGTGCTCCTGTGGAAGGTAAATCTGCTCAGTTAAGTGGAAGCTGTTGCAGTTGGTGATAGTTGACCAGTTCCTGCATCAGTGTCAGCAATGCCTGTTGCTGGGTTTCGTCAAGATGGCCGAAGAAGAAGGCGTCGTTGGCATCCGCCAATGCAGCCAATACTGGCAGTAACGCATTGCCTTTTTCGGTCAGCCGCAGCACCTGTACCTTGGCGCTGTTTTCAGCAAAGCGCCGTTCTATCAGCGCCTTGCCTTCCAGCTTGCTAAGGATTTTGGACGCGGCACCCTTGGTCATGCCCAAGGCGTTGATCAGTTCCGCATGGGTGACATCTTCACGGGCGTATAACGTCCGCATGGCCACCCATTCGGTTACCGTTGTGCCGTGTTCCTCCAGCAGTTTCTGGAAACGGCTGGAAACTTGGTTGGAAACGAAGCGCAGCCAGAAACCAATATGCGTTTCGAGAGGGCTGGCGGTGGTTAGGGTTGTGTTGCTCATATTAAGTTTCCCTGAAAACATTGATGCTTAGTTTTGTTTCCTGGGAAACTTTTGTCAAGTGTTTCTGGAATATTCCGCCAAGCAAAAAGCCTTTCGCCAAACTGTTTCTGGTGGATGCTTTTGAGCCTTTGTAGCATGGTCGTATGGCCAGCACCGGCCATGCCCATTCCTGATACGGAGGTCTACGGTGGAAACGACATCCCAACCCGCCACAGCTTGGCATACCCTTTCCGCAACGGATTCTTTGCATCAGCAACAGAGCAGTGAACAGGGCCTGGAAGCCGCCGAGGCCGCAACCCGTCTTGCTGATTTCGGCGAGAATCGTTTGCTCGAAGCCAAACCGCGTTCGCCCTGGTTGAAACTGTTCGACCAGTTCAGCAACTTTCTGGTGGTGCTGTTATTGCTGGCGGCAGTGCTGGCGTGGGCGGTCGGAGACCTGAAAGATGCCATCGTCATTGTCGGTGTTGTGGTGTTCAATGCCTTGCTGGGCTTTTATCAGGAACATCGCGCGGAACAGACCCTGGCTGCGCTGAAACAGATGTTGGCGGCGCACGCGCGGGTACGGCGCTCCGGTCAGGTGCAGGAAGTGGAAGCCGCGCAATTGGTGCCCGGCGACATTGTGTTGCTGGAAGCCGGTGACCGTGTGCCCGCTGATGGCCGCTTGCTGGCAGCGCATACCCTGGATGTGGAAGAAGCCGCCTTGACCGGCGAATCGCAGGCCGTCAGCAAGACCACAGTCAGTCTTGCCGAAGCGGATTTGCCACTGGGTGACCGCACCAACCTGTTGTACATGAATACCGTCATTACACGCGGGCGCGCCGAATTGCTGGTGACCGCCACCGGCATGAAGACCGAAATGGGCAAGCTGGCGGGGATGATTGCCGCTACTCCGGAAACCAGCACGCCGCTCCAACAACAGCTCGATACCTTGGGCAAGAAGCTGGCAATCATTGCCGGGGTGGTCGTCGCACTGATTTTCGGGCTGAATTACGCTCAGGGATTGGAATGGACGCAGGCGGCGATGACCTCCGTTGCACTGGCGGTGGCGGCGATTCCGGAAGGTTTACCGGCAGTGGTCACCGTGACGTTGGCCATTGGCATGTGGCGTATGGCCAAGCATCGGGCCATCCTGAAAAAGCTGGCGGCAGTGGAAACGCTGGGTTCGACCACGGTGATTTGCACCGATAAAACCGGCACGCTGACGCTGAACCAGATGACGGCGCGGGCAGGTTGGTTTGCCGGGCAGCGTTTCAGCGTCAGTGGCGAAGGTTATGAAGCCAATGGGGAGATCAGCTTCGCAACGGAGACTGATGCCGACTTGCGGCCATTGCTGTTGCCGATGGTGTTGTGCAGTGAATCGCAGGTGCGGGCTGGTCAGTTGATCGGCGACCCAACCGAAGGTGCGTTGTGGGTGTTGGCGCAGAAGGGCGGGCTGGAGCCTGAACATGAGCAGCAGGCTTACCCACGTCTGGCGGAAATCCCGTTTGATTCCGAACACAAATTCATGGCGACTTTCCACGCTGCCGGGGAGGTGGTGGAAATGTTCGTCAAAGGTGCGCCGGATGTGTTGCTGGCGCGTTCCACACTGGACGAAGCTGCCCGTGAACAGGTTGATGCTGAAAACCGGCATCTGGCCGAACAGGCTTTGCGGGTGCTGGCGGTGGCGCGCAAAGACATTCCCGCCGCTGAATTTGACCCGGACAAAAGGTTGATGCGTTGGGCGCAGGATTGGGAATTCCTGGGCCTGACCGGTCTGATGGACCCACCACGGCCTGAGGCGAAGGTAGCTATCGCCGACTGCCATCGGGCGGGTATTCAGGTCAAGATGATTACGGGCGACCATCCGCTAACAGCCGCTGCAATTGGTCGTGAGCTGGGTTTGCAGGGGAAGGCGATCAGTGGCAAAGAGCTGGATGGCATTGACGATAAGGAATTGGCGCGGCGGATTGATGCTATCGCCGTGTTTGCCCGTGTTTCCCCCGAACACAAGGTCAAAATTGTGCGAACCCTGCGTGAGGATGGGCATGTGACCGCCATGACCGGCGACGGGGTGAATGATGCGCCTGCGCTGAAGGCTGCCGATATTGGCGTGGCGATGGGGATTACTGGCACGGCAGTGACCAAGGAGGCGGCAACCTTGGTGCTGACGGATGACAATTTCGCCACGATCGTTAAGGCGGTGAAGGAAGGCCGGGTTATTTACGACAATATCGTCAAGTTTGTGCGCTTCCAGCTTTCTACCAATATCGGCGCGATTTTGACCGTGCTGGCGGCAACCTTGGCGGGGCTGCCATCGCCGTTTACCGCGATCCAGTTGCTGTGGATCAATATCATTATGGATGGGCCACCTGCGATGACCCTGGGGGTGGAACCTGCCCGCCCCGGTATTATGCAGGATCAGCCGCGTCGCCAGTCTGCGCAAATACTGACATTGCCGCGTATCGGGCGGTTATTGCTGTATGGCATTACCATGATGGTGGGGACGCTGCTGCTGTTCTGGCATGGTCTGGAGACGCAGGTAGACCCGCGCTATGCGCTGACCTTGTCGTTCACGACCTTTGTGTTGTTCCAGTTTTTCAATACGTTTAATGCGCGGGCTGAATTTGGTACAGCTTTCAATGGCAATTTCTTCCGTAACGGCAAGCTGTGGCTGGCGCTGGCAGGGGTATTGGCGTTGCAGGTGATGGCGGTGCATTGGGTTCCGGCTCAGGCCATTTTCGGCACGACGGACTTGTTGTGGCAGGATTGGGGGCTGGCGGCATTGGTAGCATCCAGCGTGTTGTTGCTGGATGAGGCGCGCAAGTTGGTCATGCGGCTGGTTGGGGGCTGGCGCACGCAGGCTGTGAAGGGGTAACCTTGGCGGTATGTTTACTTTCAACCATACCCATGAATATGTTGCTTGAAGCTTTCACCAAGGCCCTGTCTGACCAGACCCGTTTGCGCATCCTGCTGTTGCTGGTGGGAGGGGATGAGCGTTGCGTATGTGAACTGACGCAGGCGCTGGAGCTGGCGCAGCCGAAGATTTCCCGCCATCTCGCCATCTTGCGCGAAACGGGCTTGCTGCTGGATCGCAAATCGGGGTTGTGGGTGTATTACCGTCTGCATCCGGAACTGCCGCAGTGGGCTTTGGATGTCCTGGCCGGTTTGCAGACGGGCAGTCTCGGGCAGGAACCGTTTGCCGGGGATGGTGTAAGGCTGGCGGCTGCCGAGCGGCTGGATACGGCTTGCCCGGCCTGCGACTGAGCACATCGCCAAATCAATATCGGCTGTTTCATATATATGTGATCGCGTATATAGTTGGCGCATTATCCTGATCTGGCCAGCGCCATGTTTGAAACCTTCGCCAATTTGCTCGTTTATCAATTGCTGGGTTTGTCAGCCGACTCGGCGTTTGGTTCTGCGCTGCATTTCTTCGTCATGGATGTGGCGAAAATCTTCGTCCTGCTGGTTGCCGTTATCTATCTCATGGGCTTGCTGCGTGCTTTGCTCAGTCCGGAAAAGGTGCGTGGCTATGTGCGCGGCAAACCCAAATGGCTGGCGCGTTCCCTGGCGATTTTGCTGGGGGCGGTGACGCCGTTCTGTTCGTGTTCCTCCGTTCCCTTGTTCATTGGCTTTGTGGAGGCCGGTATTCCGCTGGGCGTGACGTTTTCCTTCCTGATTGCCAGCCCGATGATCAACGAAGTGGCAGTGGTGATCCTGGCGGGCATCCTCGGCTGGAAGCTGACGGCCTTGTATGTGCTGGCCGGGTTGGCGGTGGCCTACATCGGTGGGGTGGTGATGGAATGGTTCAAGCCGGAACGCTGGGTGGAGGATTACGTCTGGAAAATCCAGATGGGGCAGTTGCATATGGCAGAGCCTGATACGTCTTTGCTGGGGCGACATCGCTATGCTATGGGTGAGGTGAAGGAAATCCTGCGGCGTATTTGGAAATGGGTGCTGCTGGGCATTGCTGTCGGTGCGCTGTTTCATGGCTATGTGCCGGAACGCTGGGTCACCAACCATCTGGGCGGTGATGACTGGTATACCGTGCCGCTGGCAGTGCTGCTGGGTGTACCGCTGTATTCCAACGCAACCGGGGTGATTCCGGTGGCGGAGGCCATGCTCGGCAAGGGCGTGGCGATGGGCACGACACTGGCGTTCATGATGAGCATCGCCGCGCTGTCGCTGCCGGAAATGCTGATCCTGCGCAAGGTGATTCACTGGAAAGCGCTGGGTATTTATGCCGCTGTACTGGCGGTGGCATTCACACTGGTTGGCTGGGGTTTCAACCTGCTGACCTGACGCAACAAGATTGATGAGGAAATGGGAATGAAAGAGATCAAGGTATTGGGTGGCGGCTGCGCCAATTGCGAGACAACCGCCAAGTTGATTCAGGAAGCTGCTGCCGCCAAAGGCGTGGCAATTTCGCTGGAAAAGGTAACCGATATGGCCGCGATTATGGGCTACGGTGTGATGTCGACGCCGGGAGTAGTGATTGATGGGTTGGTCGTGCATGCAGGCGGCATTCCGGCCAAATCCAGTATTGAAGGCTGGTTGGTTTGAAGGAAGCGGCGTCTTCTGACATGCTGATAGCCTGATGCATATGCGGAATATTTTATTGGCAAGACTGGGGCAGGGGAGCTGAAACTTACAAATATCCCGCCGGAACCGCGTCCACCTCCCGCGACAGCGGCACATCTGTTTCCCGTAGACAGATGACTGCGCCATGGCCTGCTGGCAGCCCCAGTTTTTCCAATACGGCAAAGTGTTTCGCTGCGGATAGTGTGGGGCTGGCCGTTTTCTTGAACTCCACTGGGTACAGCGTATTGTCGCGTTCTATCAGCAGGTCGATTTCGCGCTGTTCCTTGTCGCGGTAGAAATACACCGCAGGCGTTTGGCCGTTGTGCCACCAGTTTTTGAGGATTTCCACCAATAGCCAGGTTTCGAGGATGGCATCGGACATCGCGCCCGCTTCCAGCGTTTCCGGCGATGACCATTGGGTGAGGTAGGCGCACAGGCCAGTGTCGAGGAAATACAGCTTGGGCGTTTTCAGCAAACGCTTGCTGACATTGCTGTGATAGGGCTGCAACAGGTAGATGATGCCGGAAGTTTCCAGGATTGATAGCCACGCTTTGGCGGTTTTCTGGTCGATGTCGACATCCCGCGCCAGATCGGCGTAGTTGAGCAATTGCCCGGTACGGGCGGCGGCGGCGCGCAGGAATTGCAGAAAGGCGCGTTCATCACCCACCCGTGTCAGATCACGCACATCCCGCTGCAAATAGGTCTGGATGTAAGCGTTGTAGAACAGGTCGCGTGGCATGTTGTCATCCAGCGCCGCCTTGGGGTAGGAACCACGCCAGATGCGTCGGTAAACCTCCAGCAGTGGCAATTTGGCAGCCTGTTGACGCGCCTGTTGCAGCCATTCCGAGGTAGGCAGAAAAGGTTTTGCCGTATCCGCCCTGCCGTCAGTTTCCGCCTGCGACAGCCCCAGCAAATCCAGCACGGCGACCCGTCCGGCCAGACTTTCGGTAATGCCCTGCATCAAGTGAAATTTCTGTGAGCCAGTCAGCCAGAACATGCCGGGCTGTTTTGCCTTGTCTGCCAGCAGCTTGATGGCGCGGAACAGTTCTGGTGCATACTGGATTTCATCCACGGTCACGGGGGGCGGATGACGTTGGAAGAACAGCGCAGGGTCGGAACGGGCGAGTGCTGCCTGTTCCGGGTCGTCCAGGGTGACGTAGCGGCGCTCGGTTTCGGCGCAGCTTTCCAGCAGGGTGGTTTTGCCTACTTGTCGTGCACCGGTCAGCAATAGCACGGGGAAAACGCTGGAAGCTTGCCGGACAGTTTTTTGGAGCGTGCGCTGGGTGTACATGGTTTTGGCTAATCTGGAATGCTATTCCATATTAGTCGGAAAGCTACTCTGCTTCCAGTTGCAAATAGGTTTGATGGATGTTGCGCCCATTCAATGCTTCGTGCATTTGCAGGAAGTTGAAACGCTCATCCGCTGATAGGCGTTTGACCGTATCACCCAAATCTTCCATCTCTTCCAGAGATTTGCTGACCTCCGCTACCAGCCAGTCGAGATAGTCGCCGGTGTTTTTCTGTGCGGTCATCCAGTCGCTGGGGTTGCCATGCCCTGGAATGACATGTTCCGGTTTGAGTTCAGCCACTTTCTTGAAGGTTGCCTGCCAGTCCTTGACGTTGGAAATGTCCGGCAGTACGCCCAGCATCCGGTCGTTGAATACGATGTCGCCAGTGAACACGACTTTTTCTTTAGGCAACCACAATACTGCATCGCCAGGAAAGTGAGCGTCGCCGAGGTAGAGCAGCGACATTTCCACGCCGCCAATCGTCAGGTTTTTTTCACCGCCATCGTAGGTTTCACTGGCGTATTCCACTTTCAGGTCTTCCGGTTTGCCGCCAATGCCGCTGGAGAGGCGCATCCGATTCATGGTTTCCTGCTGGTGCTGGTTTTCTACCGTGTGGGCTAGGGCAATGACCGGGATTTTTTGCTCAAGGAAATAGCTGTTGCCCATCCAGTGATGATCCTGCACGCCGATATTGATGACGTCGATGATGGGTTTGTCGGTGACGGTTTTGACGGTGGTTTCCAGCATTTTGGCGCTGCCTTCGGTTGCTGCGGAATCAACCAGTACCACACCGGCATCCGTGATGATAAAGCCGCTGGTGACATTCAGGCCCTGGTTTTCCGGGGTGCGGTCACCGCTTTCGCCGACGATGGCGTAGACATTTTCGGTGACTTTGGCTGTGACGGGTTCAAACGCTTGGGCGCTGGGCATGAACAAAAACAGACAGAAAGCTGCTGGCAGTAATTTGGCTAACATGGTGCGTGCTCCAGGATACTACATGAATATTTTGTGACAGTAGGTGGATGGTTTTGGTTATATTCGAATTGGTGAATATAATACTGTTTCGTATTCGATAGTAACAGGAAAAATCATGGCAAACATCGGCATCAACGGTTTCGGGCGCATGGGGCGTCTGGGTGTGCGTGCGGCCTGGGGCAACCCGGCGTTCACCTTCAAACAGGTTAATGAAATCGCGGGCAATGCGGTGACTTCCGCCCATTTGCTGAAATTCGATTCCATCCACGGTATCTGGCAGCCGGAATGTAGTGCTGACGAAGCCAACATGTATATCGATGGAAAGCCGCTTGCCTACACCTCCAATCAGGCCATTGGCGATACCGACTGGTCAGGTTGCGACATTGTGCTGGAATGCAGCGGCAAGTTCCGCAAGACCGAACAGTTGCAGGCTTATTTCGACCAGGGTGTGAAAAAAGTGATTGTGGCAGCACCGGTGGAAGGTGCTTTGAACATCGTCTACGGTGTTAATGACGACTGGTACAAGCCGGATGAACATCACCTGTTGACGGCAGCTTCCTGCACCACCAATTGCTTGGCACCGGTGGTCAAGGTTATGCACGAAAAGGTGGGCATCAAACACGGTTGCATGACCACTATCCATGACATTACCAATACCCAGACGATTATCGACAAGGGGCACAAGGATCTGCGCCGGGCGCGTGCCTGTGGGCAATCGCTGATACCGACCAGCACAGGCTCTGCCAAAGCCATCACCAAGATTTTCCCCGAGCTGACGGGCAAGCTGAATGGTCTGGCGGTGCGGGTGCCGTTGCTGAATGCATCCCTGACTGATTTTGTGTTTGAAGCCGAGCGCGGGGTGACAGCCGAGGAAATCAACGGCTATTTCCAGGAAGCTGCCGAAACTTATCTCAAGGGCATTCTGGGCTATGAGGAGCGCCCGCTGGTGTCGGTGGATTACAAGGGCGACCCGCGTTCTTCCATCGTCGATGCGCTGTCCACCATGGTGGTTGACGGCACGCAGGTGAAAATCTATGCGTGGTATGACAATGAGTGGGGTTACATGAACCGGATGATGGAACTGGCAACGAAAGTGGTCAGGGGGCTAACGGGGGAATGAATTGCTTGGGCGACGGAATTTGGTCTTATACTCGAAGGCATCATGTACTTCCGGGATTGGGATATGCAACGCTACAAGATACTTCATCGCACGTACTATAACTTTAGCGCGAATGTACAGCTTGAGGCCCATGCACTGCGGCTGCGCCCGCGCGAAGGCCATGAGTTGCGCATCGAATCCTCCGCCCTGAAAATTACCCCGCCCGCTACCCTGCGCTGGTATCGGGATGTGGAGGACAATTCCGTGGCAATTGCAACGTTTGCCTCGCCCACCAGGCAATTGCTGATTGAGAGTGAAGTGGTCATTCAGCAATACAATGAGGCGCCGCTCGATTTTTTGGTGGCGGATTATGCAACGTATTATCCGTTTGCGTACCTGCCGGAAGATCAGGTGGTGCTCTTGCCCTATATGAGAAATGGCCATCCGGTCAATGGTGCGCTGTCGAGCTGGGTGGCGGGTGTCTGGCGGCCTGGGGAGCAGATTCAGACCTACTCCCTGTTGCAGCGCCTGATGACGCGCATCCAGCAAACCTTGTCGTATCAGGTGCGTGAAGAGCCGGGCGTGCAAACGGCTACCGCGACTTTGGCGCGGGGGACAGGCTCCTGCCGGGATTATGCGTATTTGTTCATGGAAGCCGCCCGCTGCCTGGGGTTTGCCGCCCGCTTTGTCAGTGGTTATTTGCATACGCCCCCTTCCAATGCCGATTTTGGTTCTACCCATGCATGGGCGGAAGTGTTTTTGCCGGGGGCTGGCTGGAAAGGGTTCGACCCTACCAATGGCGTTAACGGCACCGTGGTGGGTACAGACCATACAGCTGTGGCGGTGGCGCGGATGCCCGAGTCCGTACCGCCGATTGCCGGGGCTTTCCTTGGGCCGCCGGGGGCAAATCTTGATGTGGGCGTTTGGGTGACTGCTTTACCATGAATCTGGAATTACGTAATTACTTCGTCGTTACCGGTGGCTACTGGGCGTTTACGCTGACGGATGGCGCGATCCGCATGCTGGTGGTGCTGTATTTCCACCAGTTGGGGTATTCGCCGTTTGCAGTGGCGATGCTGTTTTTGTTCTATGAGTTCTTCGGTATTGTCACCAACCTGGTCGGTGGCTGGCTGGCAGCGCGGCTGGGGCTGAACGTAACCATGCATCTGGGGATGGCGATGCAGGTGGTGGCGCTGGCAATGCTGACGGTTCCGGCGGCGTGGCTTTCTGTGCCGTATGTGATGTTTGCCCAGGCGCTGTCTGGCATCGCCAAGGACTTGAACAAAATGTCGGCCAAGGCGAGTGTGAAAACGCTGGTGCCGAAGGATGCCAATGCACGGCTGTTCAAGTGGGTGGCGATCCTGACCGGCTCGAAGAATGCGTTGAAAGGGGTGGGTTTCTTTCTGGGCGCGGCGCTGTTGCAATTGGCCGGGTTCCGTAATGCCCTGTTGATACTGGCGGGTGGTTTGTTCGTTGTGTTGGTAACGACAATGCTGCTGTTGCCGCGTGAATTGGGCAAGGCCAAATCCAAACCGAAATTCAGCCAGGTGTTTTCCAATACACCCGCCATCAACTGGCTGTCGGCGGCGCGGTTCTTTCTGTTTGGCGCACGCGATGTGTGGTTTGTGGTGGCGGTGCCGGTATTCATGGCGGATGTGCTGGGTTGGAGTTTTATGCTGGTGGGGGCGTTCATGGCGTCCTGGGTGATTGGGTACGGCATTGTCCAGGCCAGCGCCCCCAAGTTGTTGGGGATGCAGGAACATGCACCCGGCGCACGGGCGGCGCAATTATGGGCACTGATCCTGCTGCTGATCCCCGCCGGGATTGCGGTGACGCTGGGGCAGGGCTGGGATGCGGGAACCGTGCTGGTGGCAGGTTTGCTGGTGTTCGGCGTGGTGTTCGCCATCAATTCCGCGTTGCATTCTTACCTGATCTTGGCTTATGCGGATCATGACAAGGTGGCGCTGAAAGTTGGCTTTTATTACATGGCGAATGCAGGCGGGCGGCTGGTGGGAACGGTGCTGTCGGGTTGGTCGTATCAGCAGTATGGGCTGGAAGGCTGCCTGTGGTTTTCAGCGGCGTTCGTGCTGGCGGCCTTGCTGCTGTCATTACGGCTGCCGCGCGCGATGGAAGCCTGACGCCCGATTGTGTGGTAGTGTTGGCGGTAATTTTTACAAAATCGATGGTGTAATTAGCCATGACCACAGACAGCTTCATTCCCGGCAGAATCCAGTCTACCCGTGTCGGTATGGACGCCGCCGCCATCCGCCAGTCAATCCTCGAACATCTGGTGCATACCCAAAGCCGTTTTCCTGATCTCGCCACCGACAGCGACTGGTACAACGCGCTGGCGTATGCCGTGCGCGACCGTATGCTGGAGCGCATGATGGTGACGGCGAAAACCTACAAGGCGCACAAAAGCCGCACGGTCTGTTACCTGTCGGCGGAATTCCTGCCCGGCCCGCATCTGGCCAACAATATCCTGGCGCTCGGCATCTGGCAGGAGGTGCAGGACGCTGTCGCCCAACTGGGGCTAGATTTCGAAAGCCTGCTGGAAGAGGAAGTGGAGCCGGGCCTGGGCAACGGTGGCCTCGGGCGGCTGGCCGCCTGTTACATGGATTCGATGGCGACCCTGAAAATCCCCGCCATTGGCTACGGCATCCGCTATGAATTCGGCATTTTCCGCCAGAAAATTGAGGACGGCTGGCAAGTTGAGAAAACCGACAAGTGGTTGAGCTTCGGCAATCCGTGGGAAATCCTGCGTCCGCGCCTGCGCTTCAAGGTGCATTTCGGCGGGCGCACCGAACAGCACCAGGACAGCGCAGGCCGCCTGCGGGTGAAATGGGTTCCGGAACGGCGCGTCATTGGGGTGGCGTATGACACGCCGGTCATGGGGTACGGGGTTACCAACACCAATTTGTTGCGCTTGTGGCGTTCGGAAGCGGCGGAATCCTTTGATTTCCAGGCGTTCAACACCGGCGATTACTATGGCGCGGTCAATGAAAAGGTCATTTCGGAAAACCTCACCAAGGTGCTGTACCCGAATGACGAGCCGGAAGCGGGCAAACGCCTGCGTTTGGAGCAGCAATATTTCTTCGTCTCCTGCTCCTTGCAGGACATGGTGCGGATTTACCTGCAAAGCGGCGAACCGCTGGCGCATTTCCACCACAAATATACCGTGCAGTTGAACGACACCCATCCGGCGGTTGCCATTCCTGAGCTGATGCGCTTGCTGGTCGACCAGAACAAGCTGGATTGGGATACCGCTTGGCATGTCACCCGCAACACCTTCGCCTACACCAACCATACCTTGTTGCCGGAGGCGCTGGAAAAGTGGCCGTTGGATTTGTTCCAGAAAGTGCTGCCGCGCCATCTGGAGATCATCTACGAAATCAACCAGCGTTTCCTGGATGAAGTGCGGATGAAAATCCATGGCTTGAATGGGCAAATCAGCAAGCTTTCGATCATCGAAGAAGGCGCGCGCCAGCAGGTGCGGATGGCGCATCTGGCCGTGGTCGGCAGTTACCAGGTCAACGGGGTGGCGGAACTGCACAGCGAATTTCTGCGGGAAAATGTGTTGCCGGAATTCCATGCCCTGTGGCCGGACAAGATCACCAATGTGACCAATGGCGTGACGCCAAGGCGTTTCATGCTGCTTTCCAACCAGCCGCTGGCGCATTTGCTGCGTGAGCACATCGGCTGTGATTGGGTGACGGATTTGGATGAGCTGCGCAAGCTGGAGGCATTGGCGGATGACCCCGCGTTCCAGTTGCAATGGCGGCAGGTCAAGCGCCGCAACAAGGAACGGCTGGCGCGCCATGCGCTGATGGCGGCGGGGCAAAAGCTTGACCCAGATTCGCTGATGGATGTGCAGGTCAAGCGCATCCACGAATACAAGCGCCAGCACCTGAACCTGCTGCACATCATTACGCTGTATAACCGGCTGAAAGATAACCCGGCGCTGGCGGTGACGCCGCGCACCTTCGTGTTTGGCGGCAAGGCGGCTCCCGGTTATTTCATGGCGAAACTGATCATCAAGGCGATCAATTCGGTGGCGGAGGTCATCAACCGTGACCCGGATATGGAAGGCCGTTTGCGGGTGGTGTTTTTCCCCAATTTCAACGTCAAGACAGCGCATTGCATTTATCCGGGGGCGGATGTGTCCGAGCAGATTTCACTGGCGGGCAAGGAGGCGTCCGGCACCGGCAATATGAAGTTCGCCATGGGTGGCGCGCTCACCATCGGCACTTTGGACGGTGCCAATATCGAAATCCGCCAGGAAGTCGGTGCGGACAATTTCTTCCTGTTCGGCATGACGGAAGCGGAAGTGGTGGCCTTGCAGCAACAGGGTTACCGTCCACGGGATTATTGCCAGAATGATCCAGAGCTGAAAATGGCGCTGGATTTTCTGGCCAGCGGGTATTTTTCCCACGGTGACCCTGCCTTGTTCCGCCCATTGGTGGACAATTTGTTGGACAGCGACCCTTACAAGGTGCTGGCGGATTACCGTTCGTATGTGGATTGCCAGACCCGTATCGGCGAATGTTACCGTGACCAGACATTATGGACGCGCATGTCCATCCTCAATGTGGCGCGGATGGGCAAGTTTTCCTCCGACCGCTCCATCCGGGAGTATGCGGGCAATATCTGGAAAGTCGATCCGGTCAGTATTCAGGACGGTTAACGCGGAGGCGGTGGCACTGCCCTGTGAGGTTGCCCTGCTTACTGGGCGGAAGCGTGCTGCTGCGACCGCTGAAGGCTTAACGGAATGGGCTCATCCGCTGTTTTTTCCCCGTTGGCGCCTAGGCTTACCCGCTCGTAGTAGCCATTGAGGCGCGGCTGGTCTTGTTCATCGGCGTTGACCATCAGGAAGAAACGGTGATCCTGTTGGCCGGGTTCATCGCTGGCGTCAACGTACAGGAAAGGCGCGGTGGGCAGTTGGCTTTGCAGGTATTGCAACATGACCTTGGGCTGGGTTTTGCCGTCGATGGCGACATCGGCATGGTCGGCGTCGATTTTCAAGGTCAGGGCGGGATTTTGGTTGGTCCACACGCCATTGTAGGCGGCGCTGTCGAATGCGGAAGCGGGCGTGGTTACGCCAATCAACAGGCAGGCACACGCCAACAACCCTGGAGCCGGGTTCCATTGATTCATCTTTCCTCTCCTAGCAAATCAATAGGTTTGTGCTTCTGACTATACCGTTGGCCGCAGTGGTCTGACAACGCGGGGGGAACGGTGAGGGCGTATAAATTTCATGCTGAACATTGCCATTGACAGGGTTGGGCGCTTTGTGGGCGTCTGGGGTATGATGGGGTCTTCATCCATCACGTTCAGATGCGCAAAGGAAAACCAATGGCCAAGACCGCTGCTGTTTCATCCGCACGCCGCCAGCACTGGGCGTGGGCTTTTTACGATTGGGCCAATTCAGCCTTCATCCTGATTGTGGCGACGGCGTTTTTCCCGATCTTTTTCCGCCAGTACTGGGCGCATGGGCTGCCATCCGAGGAAATCACCCTGCATCTGGGCACGGCCAATGCCATCGCCAGCTTGTCGATCATGTTGCTGGCGCCGTTGCTGGGCGCGGTGGCGGATCGGGGGGGGATCAAAAAGCCGCTGCTGGCGGGCTTCGTTGTGCTGGGCGTCGGCGCCACGCTGGGGCTGTCGCAGGTGGGGGAGGGGCAGTGGCAATGGGCGATGACGGGCTTCGTGCTGGCGATCGTGGGGTTCCTCGGCGCAAATATTTTCTACGATTCGCTGCTGGTGGATGTGGCGGAGGAAAAGGATTTCAACCGGGTGTCGGCCTTGGGTTTCGCGGTCGGTTATCTGGGCAGCGGGTTGCTGTTTGTGTTGTGTGTGCTGATGAGCCTGAAACCGGAGTGGTTCGGTCTGGCTGACAAGGTCATGGCGGTGCGCTGGGCATTCGTGATAACGGCGGTCTGGTGGGCGGTGTTTTCAACGCCGTTGTGGTTGTGGGTGAAGGAACGCGCGCCAGCGCAGGCGGTGGCTCGTCCGCCGTTGTGGGTGTTGTTGCGGGATGCTTTCCGGCAGTTGCTGGAAACTTTCCGGCATGTCCGCCGCTTGCGGGTGGTGGGCTTGTTCCTGCTGGCCTACTGGCTCTACATCGATGGCGTGGATACGGTGATCCTGATGTCGGTGGATTACGGCAAGGCGTTGGGGTTTGCCAATGACAGCCTGATCACCGCTTTGCTGATGACGCAATTCATCGCCTTTCCGGCGGCGCTGGGGTTCGGTTGGCTGGGCAACCGGCTGGGGGCGAAACGCGGCATCCTGCTCGGTGTGGCGGGTTATGTGGTGATTACGCTGCTGGCGGTGCAGATGCAGGAAGCCTGGGAATTCTATGTGCTGGCCGGAATGGTCGGGCTGGTGCAAGGCGGGGTGCAGGCCTTGAGCCGTTCATTGTACGCCAGTTTGATTCCGCAGGATCAGGCGGCGGAATTCTTCGGTTTCTACAATATGCTGGGTAAGTTTGCCGCCGTGCTGGGGCCGTTGCTGGTGGGCTGGGGAGGCGTACTGACGGGTTCGCCCCGGTTGGGGTTGCTGTCAGTATTGGTGTTGTTTGGGCTAGGGGCTTTATTGTTGTGGCGGGTGCCGGAAAAATCATAAGCTTCGGGTTCAACCCCATCGCCAACATGAAAAGACGCTCGGGTATCATCCTTTCATGTTGGCGACACGTCGCTGCGGCCTCCTCCTCCTCCTGCACGACGTGTCTGGCCGGTTGTGGCCTGTCTCAAGCGGGGATGGCCTCACGGGTGTTATGTGTTTGATGCGTGGGCATGGTTTCCGCGATCCTGTTGTGCAGCCGCCTGGCGATCTGGATGTTTTCAACATTGCCATGTTGGATTGGGATGGGCCTTCCTACCTGATGGCCGGATTCATCATAGGCATAAATCAGTGTGCCTTTGCGTACATGGATGCTGTTTGCGGTGTAGCCCTTGAGGCCGTCTTCCGGAAAGCGCCCTGGGGCTGAGATAGAGGTTATCTGCCTGCCATCCTGGTCGTAGACATAAATCAATGTGCCTTCTTGCATTGCATGCCCGATACTCATGTTGGACTCTCCTGTTCGTAGTTGGGAATGAAATTTTTATTATTGCACCCGCCTGCGCGGTGAGTTTTAACTTAACAGTTGTTGTCTGAAATCGGTATTTTCTTGCTATAGGGTTGCCCCTCGTGGAACGATGGGGCAGCCCGGTGGTTTTTATTTAAAATCCTATTAATTCAGCATGGTAGCCTTGATACTTGACGGTATTCAGGATGTCGGATGCATACGCTTGTTGTGGGTCGTAATCCACCAGCATCAGGTGGCGGGTGCGTTCATTGACGCACGCAGAACGGATGCCTGGGGAATAGGCCAAGTCGTGTTCAAGCTGGTGGATCTGCGAGTCGGTGAGGTTTTCGTCAATGTGCATGACAACGGTGACGTCATATTCTTTCATAACGTGTCTCCTGTGACAGGTTTTGACCAAAGGTACACTAGGGGAGACGTTTGCTCGCTGTCAAAAACAACTACATTCTGTGCTTGATCCTATCAGCGGTGCGGGCGGCCTTTAGCCGCTGTCTCCTTTCCCACAATCCTGTTCCGCCATGTCCTGTGGCAAAGCCTACAGCAGTTCCTGTAATGGATTGTTAACTATTTGAAAAATAATGTCATGTAAGCTTTGGCACACGCATTGCTTAGGTTTTCGCATAACTCAGGAGGGCATGGGTATGCAAAGCCAAGACCGATTCATCACCATCAACGACACCACTTTGCGGGATGGCGAGCAGTCCGCTGGGGTTGCTTTTTCCCTAAGTGAAAAGCTGGCGATCGCCCGTGGGCTGGATGCGTTGGGCGTGCCTGAGCTGGAAGTCGGCATTCCGGCCATGGGTGAGGAAGAACGTGAATCCATCCGCGCCGTCGCCAGCCTCAGCCTCAACAGCCGCCTGATGGTGTGGAGCCGGATGCGCCGCGATGACATCCTGCTGTGCCGCAATCTGGGGGTGGACATGATCGACATTTCCATTTCCGTTTCTGACCAACAGATCACCCACAAGCTCAAGCGCGACCGCGCCTGGGTGTTGCAGCAAATCCGCGAGCATGTGCAGATTGCGCTTGATCTCGGCTTGGGCGTCGGCGTGGGGGGGGAAGATTCTTCCCGTGCTGACCGCGATTTCCTGCTGCAAGTGCTGGAAACCGCCGAAGCGGCGGGCGCGCAACGTTTCCGCTTCGCCGACACCGTGGGCATTATGGAGCCATTTTCCACCCACGAATGGATTGCCTCGCTGCGTGCCCACACCGATCTCGAAATTGAAATGCACGCGCATGACGACCTGGGCCTCGCCACCGCCAATTCGCTGGCGGCGGCGCGCGCAGGTGCCACCCACGTCAACACCACTGTCCACGGCCTTGGCGAACGCGCCGGGAATGCGCCATTGGAAGAGGTCGCCCTCGGACTCAACCGCCTCTACAACCTGCATTGCGGCATCAATCTGAAACGCTTCCGCAAGCTTTCGCTGCTGGTGGAAAAAGCCTCTGGCCGCCCGGTCGGCTGGCAGAAAAGCCTGGTCGGCGAAGGCGTGTTCACCCACGAATCCGGCATCCACGTCGACGGCTTGCTGAAAGACTCCCATAACTACCAGGGCTTTGACCCGGCGGAAAT
>NZ_JAYMYJ010000023.1:0-4061 GCF_035668035.1 Candidatus Thiothrix phosphatis
TATAGAACATTTAACCCCGTTAGCAGGTTTGCAGCGTATGGCTGAGTGTAGACAGTATTAGTTCACCAGCTTAAATAAAGGAGCAAACCATGAGCCGTTACACCAAAACACTCACAGTCGCCTTGATTGGCAGTGTCATGCTGCTGTCCAGTGGTTGCGCCACCATCACACGGGGCGCGGAACAGGATTTGGCAGTGGAGTCAGATCCGGCAGGGGCATCCGTTACCTTGTCCAACGGCATGAAAGGCACAACCCCGACCAGCTTTAAGGTCAAGCGCAAGGATAGCCTGACGGTGACAGTACAGAAACCGGGTTACAAGACCGCAACGGTACAAGTAACCCCCAAGGTTTCTGATAACGGAGCGGCAGGTATGGCAGGAAACCTGCTTTTTGGCGGCATCATTGGCGCGGGGGTAGATGCTGCCAATGGTGCAAACAAGGATTTGACGCCTAATCCGGTCAAGGTGACGCTGCAAAAATCCCGTTAACGCGGCTTATGTCTGGATGTGGGTAGCACAGAGCCTACGCATGACCAAGTAGATGCCAGGAAAATGACTGACCACTAGTCAATCACACAATAAGCATTCCTCAACACCTGGCCTTGATCCGTGCAGTCGGGAGCGGTTGCACGGTTTTTTTACCGGGTTGATTTTCCTGAATGAGATTAGGCAATCATGGCAATTGTCGACGGCGAAAAAATTTACAAAGGCAGCTTAATCTGCTTGCCATAACCACTCACAGGAAAGGCGCTGATACAGCGCCTTTCTTTTTGGTGCAGCGTTTGATTCCGGGTAGTATTGCGCCATGAACACGAGCACCCCCGAATATACTTGGCAAGACCTGTTCCGGCAGGCGCTTGCGCACCGCAAGGAATTGCTCACCGCCAACGCCGTCGCCGTGCTGGCGGCGCTGATCAGTGTGCCGATTCCGCTGCTGATTCCCCTGCTGGTCGATGAAGTCCTGCTGCACAAGCCTGCGGCGATGACCGGCATGATGGACAGCCTGTTCCCCGCCGCGTGGCATGGGCCGGTGCTGTACATCACCGGCATCACCCTGCTGACCATGGCGCTGCGCCTGCTGTGGCTGGTGGCGATGGTGTGGCAGACCCGCGAATTCACCCTGATCAGCAAGGATCTCACCTACCGCATCCGCCACCGCCTGCTGCGGCACATCGAAACCATTTCCATGACCGAATACGAAACCCTCGGCAGCGGCACGGTCAGTTCGCGGCTGGTGGTGGATGTGGAAACCATCGATGCCTTTCTCGGCGCCAGCATCAGCAAGCTGATTGTCGCGGTGCTGTCGTTGGTGGGCGTCACCGCTGTGCTGCTGTGGCTGCACTGGCAACTGGCGTTGTTCATCCTGCTGCTGAACCCGCTGGTGATCCTGCTCACCACCAAGCTGGGCAAATACGTCAAGGAGCTGAAAAAGCAGGAAAACAGCGCGTTTGAACTGTTCCAGCAGGCATTGACCGAGACCCTCGACACCATCCAGCAAATCCGCGCCAGCAACCGCGCCAGCAGCTTTTTCGGGCGGGTGGGGGAACACGCCGCCGACGTGAAGCAGCACGCCGGACGTTTCGCCTGGCGCAGCGACGCCGCCAGCCGGTTGTCGTTCACCGTGTTCATTTCCGGCTTTGACGTGTTCCGCGCCGTCAGCATGCTGATGGTGCTGTATTCCCACCTCAGCATTGGCGAAATGCTGGGGGTGTTCAGCTACCTGTGGTTCATGATGGGGCCGGTGCAGGAAATCCTGGCGATCCAGTACAACTGGTATGGCGCCAAAGCGGCCTTGCAGCGCATCAACACCTTGCTGTCGATGCGCCCGGAGCCGCAATACCCCCACCATTGCAACCCGTTTGCAGGCAAGGCCACGGTCAGCATGCGCGCCGAAAACATCACCTTCGCCTATGGCGGCAGGTCGCCGGTGCTGAAGGATGTGAACCTGACCATCCGCGCCGGGCAGAAAATCGCATTGGTTGGCGCCAGCGGCGGTGGCAAGTCCACCTTCGTGCAAGTGCTGCTGGGCCTGTACCAGCCGCAGCAGGGGCAATTGTATTTCGATGGCGCGCCGGTGACGGAAATCGGCCTGGATGTGGTGCGCGAACACGTCGCCACCGTGCTGCAACACCCGGCGCTGTTCAACGACACCATTCGCGCCAACCTGACGCTGGGGCGCGGGCAGGCGGATGAAAAATTGTGGGAGGCGCTGCGCATCGCCCAGTTGGAAGACGTGATCCGTGGGCAGCCGCAGGGGCTGGAGACGATTGTCGGGCGGCAGGGCATGCGCCTGTCCGGCGGGCAGCGGCAGCGGCTGGCGATTGCGCGCATGATTTTGTCCGAGCCGAGCGTGGTCATCCTGGATGAAGCCACCTCGGCGTTGGATATGGAAACCGAACAGAAACTGCACACCGCCATGGGCGCATTCCTGCAAGGGCGCACCACCCTGATCGTGGCGCACCGCCTGAGCGCAGTGCGTCAGGCGGATCACATTTTCGTGTTCGAGGATGGGCGCATCAGTGAGCAGGGGAGTCATCAGGAGCTGCTGTCGCAGGATGGCCTGTACCGGAAGCTGTACGGGGAGGCGTAGCCCCGTTGCCTGCCGCCAGCGCATACCAGTCGAAATGGCGGGTCGCCAGCATCAGCGCCGCCAGCACGGCGAACAGCAGCACGCTGCCCATCAGCAGGGCGTTTTCCTCCGCTTGCAGGATCACGTACAGCAGTGCGTACAGCCCCGCCAGCCCCGCGCCGAGCAGCAGCCCCAGCTTGCGGCTGTGCAATATTGCGCCGAAATACAGCGTCAGCAGGCCGGTGCTGGCCAGCGCCGCCGCCGCATATGCCCCCAGGAAGGCGATGTGTTCCGACAGTGAAATCAGCAGCAGGTAGAACACCAGCAGCGCCATCCCCACCAGGGTGTATTGCACCGGATGCACCCGCAGTTTCTTCAGCAGTTCAAACAGGATCAGCGCCACGAACGTCAGCACGATGAACAGCGCTGCGTATTTGATGCTGCGTTCCGACTGCTGGTACACATCCACCGGCTGGAGCAGGTCGAAGCCTACCGCGCGCTCCAGCAGCCCGGCGCATTCGCCCTTGCCGCATTGCTCCAGCGCGCCGCTGACGTTGTAGGAAAACGCGGACGCCTTCCAATGGGCGCTGAAGCCGCTGGCGGTCACATCGCGGGTTTCCGGCAGCAATTCGCCGCTGAAGCTGGGATGCGGCCAGTTGGCGCTGAGTTGCACGTCGCTGTTGTCGGCCAGCAGGGCGAAATTCATCGAACGCATCCCACGCAATTCCATTTCGAAGGCGAACGGCAGGCGGGCGGGCTGGGTCAGGCCGATGTCGGGCAGTTTGGCGTGCATCCCGGCGCTGGATCCGCCGGGCAGGCCGTTGCCGGGCTGGAAGGCCAGCGGCGCGCCGTCCCATTGCAAGGCGGGCGGGCTGGCGACGCCGCGCTGGTCGCGCACCATCACCGCCAGTTGCGGCGTTTTCCAGCGGATTTGCGCATCCTTGTTGCTGGCCAGCAGGTCAAACAGCGGCTGGGTGTTGAATTCACCCGTAACCTGCAAAGCGCTGGCGTAGACCGGCGCGGCGTAAATGCCCCGGTAGCGCAGCGAGCTTTGCAATTTGCTGCGGATAGCCAACTGGCTGGGGAGCAGGTAAAGGGTGTCTTCGTCGGTCGCTTCGCGCAGCACTTCGCGTTCCTTGCCGTCCTTGTCCTTGACGGTTTCGCGGGTGTTGTAGGTGCGCTGGTAAGGCACGGCCAGCACCGGCCCGGCGAGGGTCTGCGCCCCCGGCCAGCTCTGGCCGATGCTCTGGTAGGCTTGCTCACGCCAACTGGCGCGCTCCCCCACCAGCCCCAGCATGAAGGCTTGCGGGATCAGCAACAGCAGGATCAAAAAGGCGATGACGGCGAGTTTGAGGTAGAAACGCTGGTTTGGCACGGGAGGCTCCTTGTTCTTGGTGACTGGTGGCCTCAATCATAAAAAATGATTATTGAGAATTGGCGGGCAGGCTGTGGAAAAAGGGTGGAGCGGGGTGCAGGTTTGGTGCAGGGGTGTA
>NZ_JAYMYJ010000024.1:0-4029 GCF_035668035.1 Candidatus Thiothrix phosphatis
TGAAAACCGTTGAACTGAAAGGTTCCGGGGGTTCGAATCCCTCGCTCTCCGCCATCGATTAGGACTGGGAAGTCCCAAAACATCCTGAAACCCGCATTCCAGCGGGTTTTTTTATGCCTGGGTTGCCTGGATTGTCCGGAAGGGTTGCTGGAAGCCGGAGTATGTTGGGGGTATATTGAGGGTAAAAGCTGGTTGGATTGGACATTTAGCACGGATACAAGGCAACTAAGATGAAACTGACAGGATGTTGGGTATTGGCGGGGTTGGCGTTGTTGGCGGCCTGTTCGGGCAAGCCTGAGGAAACGGCGAAACAAGCGCCTTCCTCACCGGCGCTCCAGACACAAGCGGCTCTGGAAGCTGCCATGTCCCCGGAACAAAAGGCCGCTTTTGAGGCGCAATTGCAGCTCATACAGTTGCAGCAACAGATCCTATTAAGCAATCAGGTAATGCAGACGGCGCGGGAGATTAACCGTGAAGCCAGTGACAGCATCCGTTATACGGGCATGACCACCGCCTGCTCCATCAGTGGGAATTGCAGGGTGGAAGTGCACGAATATCCCCGTTATTGATAAGTTTCCCTTCCTAATGATAATAAGCAGCCTTTGTAGTTGTGCCAGAACAGGAAACTGGCTAAATTGCGGCTGCATTTGATTGTTGGGGAAGTGTTTAATTTATGTCGTTGCCCAAATGGCCCTGGTTGCGTTGGTTATGGTATCTGCCAATGGGGGCTGCATTGCTGTTGGTGGTTTGCCTGCTGGTGTTCCGCTGGGTTCCGGTGCCGACTTCGGCCTTCATGCTACAGCAGGATATTGTCGCCATCTTTGACAAGGACACGCCGTTTGTGCGGCATGACTGGGTGAGCCTGGAACAGATTCCGCGCCACATGCAACTGGCGGTCATCGCCTCCGAAGACCAGCGTTTTGCCGAACACTGGGGAATCGATATGCAGGCGACTTCCGCCGCCATCCATGCCGAACTGGCGGGACGCAAAACCGGCGGTGGCAGCACGATCACCCAACAGCTGGCGAAAAACCTGTTTTTGTGGGAAGGCCGCAGCTATGTCCGCAAAGGGCTTGAATGGGTTCTCGCCAGCCTGATCGAAGTTTTCTGGTCAAAAGAACGGATTCTGGAGGTCTACCTGAACAGCGCCCAGTTCGGCAAGGCGGATTATGGCGTCGGGGCGGCGGCGCAAAACCTGCTGAAAAAGCCGGTGAACCGATTGAGCGCGGCGGATGCGGCCTTGCTGGCGGCGGTGCTGCCATCCCCGGAACATTACAGTGTGGCCAAACCGTCCGGTTATGTGCGTTTTCGCCAGAACCACATCCTGCGCCAGATGCGTTCGATCGGCGGGGCGGCGTATCTGCAAAAGTTGGATTAGGGCAAGATCACTTTCACCGTTTCCGATGGCCGCAGCAATTCTTTGGCATCCCGTTTGAAAATGATGTCGAGTTCATAGATGGCGCCTTCCGGCTCGATGCGGACGGCCTCCACCCCCTGGCTGTAAACTTTGCCGTTGCGGGTTCCGCCGTTCACCAGGATGCTGGCGGAAGAACCGACCGGGTAACGCCGCAACACGTCCGCCGTCACCAGCGCTCGGGCCAGCATCTGGTCATCAGGCGCCAGGGAAATGAGCGGCTGGTCTTGTTTGCTGGCGAAGATGACTGCGCCCTGCCAGACATTGTTGGCGACAATGATGCCAGCGAACGGTGCTTTCAGCTCGGTATGGTCTAGCTCAACCTGCGCGGCTTCCGTCGCTGCCTTGGCGGATTCCATCTCGGATTGGGCGACAGCCTGCTTGAGTTCGCTGCCTTTCAGCTCCTCCTCGGCGATCAGGCCACGGTCGAACAGTTCCTGGGCGCGGGTTATGTCGCGTCCGGCTTCGTCACTGCCCAGTTGGGCGCGGGCGATGCGGGCTTTGGCTTCTGTCAGGCCAGCCCGCTGCTTGCGTTGGTCCATTTGCAGCAGCACTTCACCTTTGTTGACATGCTGGCCGGTCGTGACATTGACTTTTTCCACAACGCCATTGTCCACCACCCGCATGTCGACCTTATGCACCCATTCCAGCCGCCCTTTCAGCTCCAGCGCTTGTGCGGCGGCACTGCCCATCAGCATGACAGGAAACAGCAGGCAGGCCGGAGCCTGTTTGCTGAACACAACCGGCCTGAACAGTCGGCCTGTATTGGCAATGTTTTGGGAAACTGGCTCCGGCCCGCCGTTGTGCGAGGTTCGCTTCATTCCGCCTTCTCCTTTTCCTTTTGCTTTCCTGCTTTTGGCAATGGCCAGACAGGTTTGCCTTGCAGGGCGTTCAACTGCGCCAGCGTCAGCGCCTGGCAAAGCTGGATTTGCTGTTTCTGCAAGCGCGCTTTGCTTTGCTGGGTCATGGCGTCGCCCAGGTCGGCTTTGACTTCCTGCTCGTACAGGGTGCGGCTGCGCTCCAGGTAATAGTCGCGCCAGAGAATTTCGGCTTCGGCACGTTGCGCCGCCACTTTGAAAATATCCAGCCGCAGCAGCAATTCGATGAAGGTTTGCCGCAATTCCATGTCAATGATGGCGCGCTCATCGCCGCTGGCGTCGCTGCGCCGCTCCGACAGCCATTTATTGCCTTGCAGGCTGGTTTCAATCAGCTTGTCCAGCGGCGACTCATCGGTCAGGAGGTTGCCAAGATCCGGCGGTTTCAGTTCATTCGACAGTTTTTGCGGATTGTTGATGGCCTGCGCCAACAGCGAACGGGTCAGGCGCAATGAGGCGGTGCTGGCGGCGGCTTGCTGGCGGACGATCTGATATTCGGCGTCCAGTTCCGCCACATCCATGTCGGAGAATTCTTTCAAGTCCCGGCGGGTGCGGGTGCGGTCGAGCGGAATGTAGTAAACCGCCTGGTTCTCGTTGTCCCGTGCGGAGCTGGCGTCGGCCAGCAGCACGTCAAAGAAGCGCTGCATGATTGCCAGCCGTTGGTTTTCCAGCGGCGGGAGCAGGGTCGGCAATAGCCGGTCGCGTTGGCTGTCGAGGCTGGTGCTGTTGTTATAGGCAAGGTCATGGCAATCCAGGTACAACGGTTGTGGCTCGGGATGGCGCAGGGCGGCTTCCGGCGTCAGTTGGGTGCGTGGATGCCCCTCCGCATAATTCAACGCCTGTTCAAGGCTGATGGGGTCAGGAATTTCCGCCGCCGCCAACGGCAACGCCAGACTGCCAACCAAGAGCGCCATCCAAAGCGGCTTAACCCTTGGCATCATCCGCCTTGAGTGCTGCTTCCGCTTCGTGTTTGTATTTGATGAAAGGCATGTCTTCGTTTTTCTTGTCGGCAATGAATTTGCCAAACAGCATGAATTCATTGGCGTCCTTGGTGGCTCCGGTCAGGCGCCCATTTTTCAGCGGTGAGCCATCCAGGCCGATGAACTGGAAGACTGGGGTGGCGCGGACACGGAATTCCTTCAGGGCGAAATTTTTCTGGGTGATGCTTTCACCTTTGAAATTGGTCATCTCCACATCGCCTTCGATGTCCACACTCACAATGCGGAAATGTTGCTTGAAGTAGTCCTGAATGTCGCTGCGGTTGAGCACGGTGGTTTTCATGCGGTGGCAGAACGGGCATTCCTCCATTTCAAACATGACCAGCAGCGCTTCCTTGCCATCCTGTTTGGCGGTTTCCAGCTCTTCCTTCATGTCATTGAAGCTTTCGTCGAAAAACAGGCTGACATCCCGGGTTTCAACCTTGCCGGTGTCGCCCGCCTCAGCAGTTTTGTCCGTTGGTTTGGCGTCCGCGCCAGCCGCCGCGCCCACATCGGTGCTGGCTTTGTCATCGGTTGGTTTGTCGGCAGCAGAGACGTTGGCGGCTTTGTCTGTCTCGGCTGGTTTTTCTTCCGCGACAGCGACGGACGTGGAAATGCTCAACGCCATGAGCGTGGTCAGCAAAATCGTGCGTAACACTCTGTAATCCTCCTCAAGATTATGTGCCTGCGAACGTTCGTTTACATTTCGTATGCTAGGGATAAACCCAAGCGTATTCAAGCAGGGAACGTTATTGCTGTTAAA
>NZ_JAYMYJ010000025.1:0-24209 GCF_035668035.1 Candidatus Thiothrix phosphatis
GATGAACAGAAACCGACAGAAGACGATTACAAGTGCAACAAAAGGCGCAAATGATAGAACTGACCCTCTATGAGCATTTTATATTGAACTGTTTAGTCTGCGAAGCAGTGCTTCTCGACACTCCTGTCGGAGAGTTAAGGAATGCTTGAACTGACCCTCTATGAGCATTTTATATTGAACTGTTTAGTTCGTAATCGCGCCCACTTTTATTACGACTCTATTGATTATAAAAACGCGCCGGACATTAACACCCTAAAGGATTTGTATCTTGAACATTTCCAAGGTTTACTTGGTCAACCAGTCAAGACTGTTAAATCTAGCACTGCTGATGTGATAGAAAACAGGTCAAACACCATCATTGATAAATTGCTTGGAAATGACGCCAACAGCTATAAAACCAGCAAGCATAGGAAAGCCAACTACCAAGTTATTGATGTGGGCTGAACAGGATTATTTGTTAATCATACTTAGAAGATTCACTACTTTGTAGACCACTTGTCAGTTGCCTCTTACTAACCATATCACTTTTGTGCTATTTAATTTACTTCACTGATAAGCAATGAGGTCAAAATAATATGGCAAAAGGTCAGCGTGCAACCAATGAAACCAAACAGAAGGCTATCCAAGATTGGTCAGCATCCGGGAAAACAGTCACTGATTTCTGTAAAGATTATAAGTATATTCTTTCTGGCGGGGCAGGTGATGCTGAGGATGAAGAAGCAAAGCTTGGATCTCAAACACTATTGAGCTGGTTGGAAGCAGATGGATACCGACTGGTAAAAGATAACTCCTCTTCAGAAAACAAAGAGTATGAAGAATTGAAGGTAAAGTATAACAAGCTGTTGAATGACAAGATGAACTCAATAAAGAAATATGAACCAGAAAAGTATGCAGAAATACTTTCATTAGTTGAAGAAGCTTGACCTTTCAAACCAGCACTGTTGCAGCAAGGGATGACAGGGAATGTATCTCTAACCCTTGCCTGCACCACGAAAAATATTCCGTGTTAGGCTGCAACTTCAATCAGAACCACAGTCCATTGCTAATAAACTGTCTTCTTTTCCCTGTCACAAATCCCCCCTCATTCTTCACCCATTGTCGTATTCCCTACAATCAGGAATTCACCATAATCCCTGTAAAAACATAATTCTACATTCTGGCACATCCCTTGCTTTACTTCCCTCATATCGACCCGAGGGCAACGTCAGTTGTGCCGACGGTTCAACTCCGTTGTATCTGGAGGCTAACGCCCATGATGAAGTCCAAGGACATCGCCGAATTGCTGAACGAGCCAGCCTGCTCCCACAACAAGAAGGAAAAGTCGGGTTGCGCCCGTCCCAAGCCCGGCGCATCCGCCGGTGGCTGTGCCTTCGACGGCGCACAAATCGCCCTGTTGCCGATTGCGGACGTTGCCCATATCGTCCATGGCAGCATTTCCTGCGCGGGCAGTTCCTGGGATAACCGTGGCACCCGCTCCAGTGGCCCACGCCTGTTCAAAATCGGCATGACCACCGACCTGACCGAACAGGACGTGATTATGGGGCGCGGTGAAAAACGCCTGTTCCACTCCATCAAACAGGCCATCGATGATTACAGCCCAGCCGCCGTGTTTGTCTATAACACCTGCATCCCCGCCCTGATCGGCGATGACATCGAAGCCATCTGCAAATCGGCGGAAGAACGTTGGGGAACCCCGGTCGTGCCGATCGACTGCGCCGGTTTCTACGGCACCAAGAACCTCGGCAACCGCATTGCCGGTGACGCCATGGTGAAACACGTCTGCGGCACCCGCGAACCGGATGCGTTGCCACACGGCGCGCAAAGTGGCTCCTTCAAGGTGCACGACATCAATCTGGTTGGTGAATACAATATCGCCGGTGAATTCTGGCACGTACTGCCGCTGCTCGATCACCTCGGCCTGCGCGTGCTGTGCACCCTGTCTGGCGACGCCCGCTACCGCGAAGTGCAGACCATGCACCGCGCCGAAGTCAATATGATGGTCTGCTCCAAAGCCATGCTCAACGTCGCGCGCAAACTGGAAGACAGCTTCGGCACACCCTGGTTTGAAGGCAGCTTCTACGGCGTGGAAGACACCACCAAAGCCCTGCGCGATTTCGCCCGCATCATCAACGACCCGCATCTCACCGAACGCACCGAAAAGCTCATCGCTGACGAAGAAGCCCGCATCCACAAAGCACTGGAACCGTGGCGGCAACGTCTGCGCGGCAAGCGCGTGCTGCTCTACACCGGCGGCGTCAAATCCTGGTCGATTGTGTCCGCCTTGCAGGATCTCGGCATGACCGTGGTCGCCACCGGCACCAACAAATCCACCGAGGAAGACAAAGCCCGTATCCGCGAAATCATGGGTGCAGACACCAAAATGATTGACGACGGCAGCCCACGCGCCCTGCTCAACGTGGTGCGCGACTACCAGGTCGACATCCTCATCGCCGGAGGGCGCAATATGTACACTGCCCTCAAAGCGCGTGTGCCTTTCCTCGACATCAATCAGGAACGTGAATTCGGCTATGCCGGTTACGAAGGTATGCTGGAACTGGCCAAACAACTGGCCCTGGCGATTGAAAGCCCGATCTGGCAGGCCGTGCGCAAGCCCGCACCGTGGGCTATTGCCACGACCACACCAGCAGCACAGGAACCCGCCACCGAAACCGTTTCTGAAGCCAAGCCAGACACGCTTGACACCCAGGAGGCCGCCCATGCCTGAGATCAGCAAACGTAAAAAAGCCCTGTCGGTCAGCCCGCTGAAAGCCAGCCAGACCATTGGCGCTGCGCTCGCCATTCTCGGTTTCCACCGCGCCATGCCGATGTTGCATGGGGCGCAAGGTTGCACCGCATTCGGCAAGGTATTCTTCGTGCGCCACTTCCGCGAACCGATCCCCTTGCAAACCACCGCAATGGATCAGATTGCAGCGGTCATGGGTTCGGAAGAAAACGTGGTCGAAGGTCTCAAAGCCATTTGCAGCAAAAATAATCCATCACTGGTCGGTGTACCCACCACTGGTCTGGCGGAAACCCAGGGCAGCGACATTGCCATGGCGGTCGGCAACTTCCGCAAGAAATACCCCGAATACAACCACATTCCGGTCATTCCGCTATCCACCCCGGATTTCAGCGGCTGTCTGGAAACCGGCTTCGCCAAAGCGGTCGAAGGTGCAATCAACGTACTGGTGCCAGATGCGGCCAGCGCAGGCACCCAACCGGGCAAACGTCCGCGCCAGTTGAACGTACTGGTCAATTCCTCGCTGACCCCAGGCGATCTGGAAGCGCTCAAGGACATGATTGAGCTGTGCGGCTTCCGCCCATTGGTCATTCCTGATCTGTCCGACTCGCTGGATGGCCATCTGGGTGAGACCGATTTCAGCCCGCTGACCATCGGCGGCACACCGGTATCTGAGATGGCCACGCTGGGTGATTCCAAAGCCACCCTGGTGATTGGCGCTTCCCTGAATGCAGCAGCAGACTTGCTGAAGGAACGCACTGGCGTCCCTGATTACCGTTTCGACCACCTGATGGGGCTGGAAGCCAACGACCAGTTCATCCACGTTCTGCATCAGCTTTCCGGCGAACCGGTGCCGATGAAGCTGCAACGCCAACGTGCGCAATTGCAGGATGCGATGCTGGATACACACTTCATGCTGGGCATGTCGCGTTTTGCGATTGCTACAGACCCGGACATGCTGAACGGCTTCTCCCATTTGCTGGCGGAAAACGGCGCGTATACCGTGGCGGCTGTTGCCCCGGCCAACGCTCCGGCGCTCAAAAAAATTGTGACCGAACACGTCCACATCGGCGACCTGGAAGACCTGGAAAAAGCCGCCGAAGCCGCTGAAGCCGAAGTACTGATCTGCAATTCACATGGGCAGGAAACGGCGCTGCGCCTTGGCATTCCATTGTTACGCGCTGGCTTCCCGCAATACGATCTGGTCGGCGGTTATCAGCGTCAGTGGATCGGTTATGCCGGTACACGCCAGACGCTGTTCGATCTGGCCAATATCCTGCTGTCACTGGAAAAAGGCGAGATCCACCCCTACCGTTCGATTTACGCGCAAAAGCGGGACGGCGAAATCACGCATTACGGTATGGCGAGATAAGGTTTTATGTTCTTTGCGGCCGGCTCATTGCTGAAAAAGCTCGCTTAAGAACTTTTCCAGCTTCTCTTGCGTGACATGCTGCATGCAAATGATGTGCGACCATTCCCCTTCCGACAGCAAACGCCAACGGTTCACCAACGCGAGGGGGGGCTTCTGCAATACCACAATGTTCGAGCGCTGGTTGCGAAAGCATGGGTATCCGCGCGTCTCCAATTGTCCGCAACACCATTCCGCCAGCGACAGGCAGTCACGCGCTTCCTGAGCCAGCCCTTCCGCCCCGACGGAACGGATGCGGTGCCATAACACCAGCGGGGCATGGCCACTCCGTGACCCCGACACCGTTGTATCAGGGCTTTGTATGTACTCGGCCTCGTAGGTCAGTTGCGTGCTCAACGTTCTGCGCGCCAGCACGAACCCGCAGGGAACAGGGCTGCCGATGAATTTGTACCCCGAAATCGCCATACTCGCGATCGGTCGGTTGAAATGGATCTCCAGGGCGTCGTCGATGAAGGGCAGGTAGCCTCCAAACAGGGCTGCGTCAACATGGATGTGAAAGTCATCAATCCGGTGCTTTTCAAGCATCGCCTCGATGCGCGCCAGATCGTCGATTGCCCCCTTCATCGTCGTGCCACAGTTCAGGTTGATGATCACCGGGTATTGGGTTCGCGCCTGAATCGCCTGATCCAGCGCCTCGTAATCAATCTCGCCGCGCGGGGAGGAAGGGATTTCGACGGCCTGCAAGCCGAGGATGCGTGCATTTTTCCGCACCGAGTAGTGACTATCAACCGAGTAATACAGGATGGCATTCGGAAAGCGTTCGCGGGCGAGCCACAGGCCATACAGGTTGCCCTCGGTGCTGCCTGAGGTGAAATACCCCCACAAGTCCGCGTCATCAAGGGCGTAACGGCTGCCGAAAAACCGCAGCACTTCCCGTTCGAAAGCGTGTGAGACCAAGCCGTTCGCACGCTCGACAAAGGGGTCGCCAACGTTGTTGAGAAAGACGTTGCCCAGCAGGCTGATGACCTGGCTGTGATCCGCCGCGAGATTGACTGGTGTGCCAATCGATGTCTCAGTCCGCTCCAGGATCGTGTTCCGGAGCAGTTCCAGCGCTGTTGTGAGGTTATCTGAAGTCATTGCAGTCCCGGAGCAGTCAGACGTTGTGGGCTGGTAGCCGACCGAAGGTTGGCGGCGGTTCGGCGTTCATGCCAAGGATAGCCATCGGCAAGGTTTCGAAGCAGAAATCCGGCTCCATGCAGGGTGGGAGCATGTTCTCCAGCAACAGCCTGATGCGCGACTCGTTGTTGCTGGCCACGATATGATAGAAATTCGTGCTGTTGCCGAAGACCACCGCATGTTCGAAGTACTGACCCAATGCCTGTTGCAGCTCCTTCATCGTGAGCTGGCCTGCCACCATGTGGTCAACAACACCACTGCGTTTTTTCTCAATATCCTGCGTCGAGAAATAGCGCGCCTTGAAACCCCAGTCTTTCTTGTCCTCGCGCCGCTGGAATTCTGCCGGGTCTTCCTGGTTGAGCTTCTCTGACAGTATCAGCATGCCGTCTTCCTTGAGCATTCTGAGGACGAAGGCAAATTGCTGCGCCCTTTCATTGCTGAACATCTGGAAGCACTCATGTTCAAAGATAATATCGAAGCCATCATGAAACGCGGCGAGTCGGCTTTCCGCCCGAATCCTCTCGGGGGTGTTATCCAGAAACGAGCCGAGCAGAAAGTGTGCGTTGGCAGGCGTGCCAAGGTGGTAGAAGGCTGTTTCGTTGGCCGGTTCGATGGCCCCTGTCAGCGTGGTGAAACGGCTGCCGGGAAAGTCAGCCAGTGTCCGTGAGAAGGTGCCCTCGGCGTTGGATATGTTGTACATCTTCAGCCGTTCACCCGCTGGGGCAACTGCCTTGCCAAATTCGACCAGCGCGGCACCCAGGCGGCATTCGTTTTCCAGCATGAACGGAATGCTGGGCAGAAAGTGGCGGCTGAAGGAACAGATGCGCCGTTCGTATTCATCGCAGAACTGCTCGGTGAGCGCGTCCCCGAACAACAGGCTGCGGTCGGCGGCTATATCGCGGTCCGGCATCCCGCTCTCTCCCCGCGTCACCCCCTGAAAAAAACCGGACAGGACGGTGAGGCGGGGGCCATGCTTGTTCCGCTGGATGAAGTTGTCGAAATTATCGGTCATCGCTCAGGACTCCTGTGGCGAGAACAGGTTCACGCTAAAGCTTGAGGCATCATCAACCCACTGCTGGGCGAGGCGGAAGCCGCCAGCTTCGGCCAGGCGCTCAATATCCGCACGATCATACTTGAAGCTTGTGTGCGTATGGATGCGGTCACCGGGAGCCAGCTCCAGCTCGACATCAATCGCTTCCACCCGCACCCGCTGGGCACGGCCGCACTCCAGATAGGCCACGATGCAACCGCGCTCTGCATCATAGAAACAGCGGCGCTGGAAGGTTTCCACGTCGAAATTGCCGCCGAGTTCACGGTTCACGCGCACCAGCAGATTGCGGGCAAAGGCGTTGTAGAGGTCGGTTTTCTCCCCACAGCAGCCGTATGCAAGCAGGAGTTCATCTGGCGATTTCTTCAGGTCGATACCGATGAGGAGGTGGTCGTCGGGCGAGAGCCGCCGCCGGATTTCGTTCCGTAACAGCCGCCCGGCGTCCTCAAAGCTCAGGTGGCCGATATCCGACCCCAGCCAAATCACCAGTTTTGGCTGCTTGATGCGCTCGGAGAGAACACCCAGGCCGGTATAATAGTCAGCCGCGACACCCAGGATTTTCAGGTTGGGGTAATCATGCGCCAGTATCTCCACGCTCTCACCGAGGAACTTGCGGGAAATGTCGATCGGCACATAGAGGGTGCGTTCACCTTGCTTGGCGAGCAGGGCATCGATCAGGTAGCGGGTCTTCGCCGAGCTGCCGCTGCCCAATTCCACCAGTGCGGTATCGTCCTTAAGCTGACTGACAATCGCCGGGGCGTAGCGCCGCAGGATTTCATCTTCAGTCCGCGTCAGATAATACGTGTCGCTACAGGTCAATTCCTCGAACAGGCGGGAACCTTCGGCGTCATACACGTACTTGTGTGGAATTCGGGGCACTGCTTCGGTCAGGCTTTGCCTGACATCCTCAGCGAATTGGCCACTCAGATGGGCTTGCAGCAGATCGAGGATCTCCGGAGCATCCGCTTGTCGCGCAGCCGCTTGCCAAACCGGATACAACTCAGGCCAAAGCAGCTCAAGCCCCGCTTCCTGCGAGCGCCGGTCAAACACGGCAAGCAATTGCGCTGCCTGCTCTTGGGAAAAGTGATGTTGCCAATCGCCAACCTGCCCCTTGCGTATGAAAGGGGTGGCATTTGGACGTTCGCTCGACCAACGGCTTTGCTCTTTGCTCATTTCGGCAAAGCTGACGTGGTGCAGGATGCGTTGCAACACGTCAGTATCCTGAACGTATTCCGAGTAGGGGGAGCCGAGGAAGTTGGCGATGGATTTAACCGCTGCCTCCGTGTCGGCCAGCATGTTTTCGTAGGTCAGGAAAAGCAGGTTTGCCTGCGTCCTGCGCGCGTGCCAGTCGAGCAGATGGTCAAAATAGTCTCCCCAGTCGACCTCTCCCTTGATAAAGCAATCGAAGTAATCCGCGAAAGTGCCATTGGCAAAATCATAGTGCTGTGCAAAACCCTGGGTGTGGTAATAAAAGGAGACCGCGCAGTCGAATGGATTGCGGGCAATGTAGATGTACTTGGCGTCGGGGTGGTATGGCGTCAGCGAGAGGGGCAAATGGGTCTTGATGAACCGGGGGGTGGAAAGCGCCGCAATCGCTTCAGCTCCGACTTCTTCCAAGTGCGGGACATCCTCATTGATGTTTTTCCCCGTCGGCATCTCCTGCCCCTGATGTTGCAACATCCAGACAATGTGTTGGGCCCATGTGGTGCCGCATTTCGGATAAGTCACGATAAAACAGTCTTCCGGCCGGGCCTCATACCCTAGCCCCGACTCGAAACAGTCACACGGGAAGCTCTTGGGGATGCGTATGCCGTGACACAACGTGTAGCTTGGCGTTCGCTTCAACTCGCTCATTGGGTACTCCGTAAAACTTGCGCCAAAGTAGCTTAGGCAAATTCAAAGCAGGGGGCAAAAGGGTTTTTGTTAAGAAATGTTGCAGCCGCCTAGATATCCTCAGTACATTGCAATATCGTCTGGTGGTTTCGGTATTGTCTGCCCGGAGTATCGGCGTGCCCCGCAAAACCAAAAACATCTTGTTCATTATGTTTGACCAGCTCCGGTTTGATTATCTGAGCTGCTACGGTCATCCACACCTGCATACACCACATATGGACAGGCTGGCGGAACAGGGCGTGCGCTTTACCAATGTGTATTGTCAGTCGCCTGCCTGTGGGCCATCCCGCATGAGTTTTTATACCGGGCGTTATGTTGACAGCCACGGCGCTTCCACGAACGGGTTTCCGCTGAAGGTAGGGGAACACACACTGGGGGATCATCTGCGCAAGCTGGGGATGGATGCTTACCTGTTGGGTAAAACCCATATGACGCCTGACCAGGAAGGTATGGCGCGTCTGGGAATGGACCCGGACAGCATTATCGGCGCACGGGTCGCGGAGTGCGGTTTCGATCTCATTGCACGGGATGACGGTTTGTGGCCGGAAGGGCCGGATGGCTACTATGACCAGCGTGTTTCACCCTATAACACCTACCTTAAACACCAGGGCTATGACAGCAGTAACCCCTGGCAGGAACATGCCAATGCGGGCGTGGAGGATGATGGCACTATGGCTTCCGGCTGGTTTATGAAACACGCTGACAAACCAGCCAATATCCGTGAAGAAGATTCGGAAACCGCGTTTCTGACCACGCGCTGCATGGCGTTCATCGATCAGCAGGATCAGCCGGACAGCAAACCCTGGCTATGCCACCTATCCTATATCAAACCCCATTGGCCCTATATTGTGCCCGCCCCTTATCACCGTCTGTACGGGCAGGAGCATCGTCTGCCGGTCAACCGTTCTGAAAGCGAACGCCAGAACCCGCACCCGCTGTATCAACTGTTTATGGACAACATGATTGGCAAGGCTTTCCGGCGTGATGAGGTGTTGGAAAAGGTGGTTCCTGCCTATATGGGTTTGATCAAGCAGTGTGATGACCAGTTGGGGCGCTTGTTCCTGCATCTGGAAAAAACCGGGCGCATGGACGACACCCTGATTGCCATTACCGCCGACCATGGCGATTACATGGGGGATCACTGGCTGGGTGAGAAAGACCTGTTTCATGCGCCATCGGTGAAAATACCCTTGATTGTCTACGATCCATCACCCGAAGCCGACGCCACCCGAGGGCAAGTCTGTGATGCATTGGTGGAAGCGATTGATATTACCGCGACCTTTGTGGACGCTGCGGGTGGCGTGCTGAAGGATCATCTGGACCATATTCTGGAAGGGCGTTCATTGTTGCCTTACCTGCATGGCCAGCCGATGCAATGGCGCGAGTATGCCATCAGCGAACTGGATTATTCGGTCAGTTACGCCAATGCCTACCTTAAAGTGCCGCCACGCGCTGCCCGTTTGTTTATGGTCGCGGACAAACGCTGGAAGTATGTCAATGCAGCATCGGGAGGCTTCCGTCCCATCTTGTTTGATCTGCTGAATGATCCGGATGAATTACAGGATCTGGGGGCCAGCACCGAACCGGAGCATGTGGCGGCAATGGCAACAATGGAGCGGCACTTGAATGAATGGGGCCGTCGTTTAAGCCAACGCTCAACGGTATCTGAGCAACAGGTTCGCGACATGCCGGGCAAATCACAACGCCGGGGTATTATCCTGGGCACCTTTGATGAGGGGGAAGTGGCACCGGAACTGACAACCAAGTTTTTCGGGAAGGTAAAGCAACGGTTTGTGGAGGCGGATTCATGATTCCGTTATTGCCGATCGTGCTGGCAGGTGGCGGCATTCTGCTGGGAAACAAACTTTCCCGTAAACTGGCTTCCCGCAAAAAAAACTTGGCAAAAACCAAGCGCTCACTGACGGACAACAAAAGCGCACCCGCCATCGACATCCATTCGCTGGATGGGCGTTGCCAGCAATTTTTCCGTGAGAAGGTCGACCCGCTGTTTTTCAGCAAGCAACGCGATCAGCAGATGCAGGAATTTGCCGGGGCGTATGACAAGAAAGAAGCCGAGATCAACCGCAGTTTGGGTTATGCGCTGGCGAGTTCCCAACTGGCTCTGTTGGGTGCGCTGGTGTATACGCCATTATCTTGGGTCAGTGCTGCCGGACTTGTTGTCACCATGTGGCCGATGATGAAGCGCAGCCTGATCACCATGTGGAAAGAAAAACGCCTCAAATACCAGTTGGTTGGCATTTTGTCGGTTTATGGCGGGTTGGCTGCCGGATATTACGTCCTCAGTAACCTGATGGCGCTCGTACTGTTTGCCGCCTTCAAGCTGGCGGCGCGTACAGAAGCCAGTTCCCAGGCCAATCTCCGGCATACCTTTGCCTTGCAACCGCCTGCTGACGTATGGGTGCAACAGGATGGGGTTGAGATCCGGATAGCCTTTACCGATCTCAGGGTCGGAGACATTATTGTGCTGTCCGCAGGGCAGACCATCCCTGTTGATGGCCGCGTCACTGACGGTATGGGCAGCATTGATCAGCACATCCTGACGGGGGAAGCCCAGCTGGTGGAAAAGGCGGTGGGGGATCAGGTATTCGCTAACACACTCATCCTGACCGGCAAGGTTTATGTCCGGGTTGAGCAGGCTGGCAATGACACGGCTGCGGCGCAGATTGGCAACATCCTCAGCAATATGGCTTCCCACCGGCTGGAACATGAAGCCCGCAGCGAGCGGCTGGCGGACAAGCTGACCTTGCCGCTATTGGCCGCCAGTAGCCTGGCGCTGGTGACGGTTGGCCCTGCGGGGGCGGTCGCCATCATGAACAGCGGTGTGGGCTCCACCCTGTATTTTTCCGGGCCGTTGAGCATGCTCAGTCATCTGAACATTGCCTCCCACCACGGCATTCTGGTCAAGGACGGACGTTCCCTGGAAAAACTCCACGAGGTGGACACGGTGGTCTTCGACAAGACCGGCACCCTGACGCTGGAACAGCCTGAGGTTGGGCAAATCCATTGCTGTGCGGGCTGGGAAGAACACAGTGTGCTGGCTTTCGCCGCGCTGGCCGAACACCGCCAAAGCCACCCCATCGCCAAAGCCATCCTGGCGGCGGCGGAACAGCACGGCCTCGAAACCACCGCGCCGGATTCAGCCGCCTACAGCCTCGGTTTTGGGGTACAGGTCCAGCATCAGGGCGACACCATCCAGGTTGGCAGCCAACGCTTCATGCAACAGTCCGGGATGACCATTCCCGAGAGCATGGAGGAAATCAAGACCCTCTGCCAAGGGAGTGGCAACTCACTGATTTTCGTGGGGGTGAATGGAGAACTGGCCGGGGCGCTGGAAATGCAGGCGCAGTTACGCCCTGAAACGGTAGGGCTGGTCAACAAGCTGCACCAGCGCGGCCTGAAACTGTGCATCCTGTCGGGGGATCACGTACAACCTACCCGGCATCTGGCGCAGCGTTTGGGGATTGACGATTTCTTCGCCGAAGTTCTGCCGGAAGGCAAGGCCGATATGCTCCGCCAGTTACAGGAAGCAGGCCGCACCGTCTGCTTCGTGGGTGACGGCATCAATGATGCAATCGCTTTACAGCAGGCGGATGTGTCGGTTTCGCTCCGGGGTGCCACCACGATCGCCACCGACAGCGCCCAGATCGTGCTGATGAACCAGTCCCTCCAGCAGCTTGACGAGCTGTTCGGGATTGCGCATAGCTTCAGCAAAAACCTTGACCAAAGCCTGCGCATTGCCTACGTTCCTGGCGCTGTATTGGTTGGCGGTGTATTTCTATTGCACTTCGGTATGCCCGCCGCCTTGTTGTTGTATGGCGGGGGGGTGACAGCAGCAATAAGCAAGGCCCTTTCGCCACTGCGCCAAATCACCACCGCAAAAAGTTAATCAGGCATGGGATGCGACACTCAAGTAAGGGGATTACTTTGCCGGAGTTTTAACATCATGCAGCGGCAAGGTCATAGTGTGATTTCTCCAACAGCTTAAAGCTCTTCTTCAGTTCTGCTTTCAAATCAGCAAGCGAATCAAAGGCAAACAAGGTATTGTTTTCGGCAACGTTTTTTCCGTAGCCGTCTTCCGGGTCGTTCATCCAGGGTAGCGGCAATCCCATCACTTGTTCGCCGATAAAAGGCTCGATGGGGACATGGCCTGCCATGATATGGGCACTTTCTTTCTCCGATGACGCCAACGCGCCTCCGTAAATCCTGATTTCGCCATTTTCCCTAATCAGGCCGGACTCAATAGAATACCAATACAAACGCTCTACACAGATCCGTTTGTTTTCCGGGACACTAAAATAAGCCTTGGCAAACATATCCTGTAATTCCGCGTGCTCAGGCTTCAGCAGATAAATGACATGGCCGAAAATATCATGGAACATATCAGGCCTTGGCGTGAAATCCAGTTCATCCCAGTTGCGGAGATACTCGGTGACCAGAAACTCTTTTCTCAGGATATGTTCAAACCACTCATCCGTCTCACTGAAGTTGTTGCCGTTGGGAATAATTGTCCAGTCTGTTAATGACTGGATTTTGCTATTGACCTGAGCCAACGTTGGAACTTCCATACTCAGATCCAGTAGCTGGAGACATTGGGTATAATCCTTGCAATTATACTTTTCTGCACGGGTACATAATTTATCATACATGACCCGCCATGCTTTCGCCTGCTCCGATGTTGCATCCATGACCATGTTCTCCTTACATAAATGATTAATCCGGGCGAATTATTTCGTGTTTGCCGCAAAACGGTATTTCTCAATGTCCTTTTCTGTAATTTGGCATTCGGGAAAGAAATCCACCTGGAAAAAACTGTCATCGTACTTGTCGCTTTTCTTCATGGCCGCTTTGATTGCATTTCTGGCGTCATTCAGGCTAAACGGCAATTGGTTCAGAAGGGGTAGGCCCATAATCGTCTGTTTGGCGATATCGGGACAGGCATGGGGGCCTTCCAGGCGATATTGGACAGGCAGCATAATGCCATAAAGTAAGCGTAGGAAAAGGCCTGGGTTTAGCAGGTATTTCCAGAGCCTGACACGCACGCCTATCAGGTCGGCGTAAGAATCCATATAGCGTTTCCATAAAACCAAGCTGTTTATATCCGGGGAGTCTCGCAGGGCTTCCTGATAAAATGCCTTGTCCGCTTCTATTCTGTCCTGAATATCGGTTGGCAAGGTACGTTTGCCATTCAGTAACAGGGCAAAATAGCGTGACGCCATTTCCGCACAGGCGGGGATTCCCCCTGACGTCGGCCTCGCCCAACCAATAAAGGCGCAATTCGGCCAGTCTTCGTGAAAACTATGCAGGAACATGCTCCTGACACTATTATCTTTCAGTTCAAAGCCTTCAATAAAGCTCAGGTCATGCTGGAAGCCGGTATTAAAAACAATGCTGTCCACTTCAATGCTGCGCCCATCACTGAGTTTTACCGTATTGCCGCTAATGCTCTCCAGTGATGCAACCATGACATTGATATTGCCATTCAGCACCTGCGGGACGAACGATACGTTTTTGGTTGAAAACCTTCTTCCTCCCGATAACTTATTCCACACCTTGATCAGCTTCAGGGACTCTTCATTGTATTCAGTGTCAAAATCAAGGGATTTCTTTTCCAGTGGATGGTTGAAGGCATCGAGATCAAGCTGTTTCTTTTTGGCAAACAACCTTCCAAAAAGATTGGTGGCCCTTAACATCCAGTCACCCACCCGATAGTAGATGATATTCTCAGAAGGGTGGTAAGTGGCATGGAATGCACGGGTGGTGGTGCAGTCTGCCGTGGTGTTATGTAGCACACGCGGAACCAGGAATGGATAGGAACGCATAAGCAGATGGCAGTTCGCAGTAACTTTGCTGACGTCCCTGATAATATCAACAGCGCTTTCCCCAATGCCAACGCACAATACCCGTTTGTTGGCAAATGCGGAGGGGTCACTGAAGGCATTATTGGGGTCAGTAAAATCTTGGGTATGGACAATATCACCCGTGAATGCTTCAATGCCCGGTATCTGTGGAACTTTCCTGGTTTCATGTATACCCGAGCAAATGACCACGGCCTCATATTCTTCGGTTTTTAGCGTTTGTGTCGGGTTATGCTTGGTGACTACCTGATAATGATCCCCCTGCTTCCTGAGCTTGACAACTTCTGTGTCAAATACGATCCGCTCCAGCAGGCCAAATTCTTTGGCATAGTCTGCCAAGTATTGCTTATACTCTTCATGGCTCCAGAAGTAACGGTGTCCCTTGGCGGGATAATCAGAAAACGCCATCAAATAATTGGAAATGGTCAACGCAGTGCTTTTGATGCTCCTGCCATTTGGGCCGCCGTAGTTGAATACCCCACCCACAGCATTCGATTTTTCGTAACAGGTAACCTGATGCCCTTCATCCGTTAACTGTTTGATAGCAGTCAAACCTGATGCGCCACCACCAATAACACATACTTTTTTCACGAATCATTCTCCTGAAATTATGGGTTGCAAATATTGAAGACTAAGCAGGTTTTCTGTTCTTCTTTGGGTTTGTGTAAACCAGCGAAGACTTCCAATAAGAGGTCATGTATTTCTGGCCCGTAATCATAAAACTTAATTGACGAAAAAATTCTTACTAGTAATGCTACTCGCAGCTCCTGCATCTTCTGCTGCTTTCACACATGGTGAGAGCCTTTCATTTCCTACAATCAGCGTGATCTAAAATTCTACTATAGGAGGGAGGGAGGCAAACAAGGTTGTGCAACAAAACTTAACAAAAAACTCTATGCGCGATAATTTTTCTTGAAACTTTACAATTATTTTTTTATGTCATAAGCACCTGCATTTTTGTCATGTCCATCCATGTCATACATCTCCCACTATTTCCCCGATTGTCGTATTCCCGACAACTATCAAAAAACAAGTAACCGACTAAAATCAGTTACTTGCTGATTGGCACATCACTTGCACCACCCCTGTAAACCGGCGGACATACGCCCATGATGAAGCAGAAGACGAGGTAGGCGGCTATGGCCTTGACAAGGCGGCTCATGGTGCTCGGACAAGACACTGAGGATACGTTTATGGATACAGCCATCAAGGTGGCATTCGCATCCACCGACATGACACACATCGACCAGCATTTCGGCGCGGCAGAATCCTTTGCCATTTACGCCATCAATCCTGAAGAGGCGCAACTGGTGGAAGCCACCCAGTTCGGCAAGTTGGATATGGATGGCAACGAGGACAAGCTCGACGCCAAAATCAAGGCGCTGGAAGGCTGCGTGGCGGTGTATTCACAGGCCGTTGGCGCATCCGCCGTCGCCAAGCTGAAAGCCGCCAGCATCCAGCCCATCAAGGTCAGCGCCGGGGCTGAAATCGCTGGCCTGATCGAAGCCTTGCAGGATGAGCTGCGGCAGGGGCCGACTGCGTGGCTGGCTCAGGCCATCAAACGCCTGCAGGGCCCCAGCGCCACCCGTTTCGACGCGATGGAAGCCGAAGGGTGGGATGAATGATTGAGGAAACCGCCTTAGTGGTCGACGCCACCGATGATTACATCTGGGTGGAGGCCAAAGCCCGTAGCGCCTGTTCCACCTGCGGATCACAAAGCGGTTGCAGCACCTCCAGCCTGTCGAAACTGTTCGGCATCCGCCAGCAGCGCATCCGCCTGCCGAACACGTTTTCCTCGCGTATTGGCGAGCAGGTTGTGATCGGGGTGGAAGACCAGGTCATGGTGAGCGCCTCGCTGGCCGCCTACATCCTGCCGGTTGTGCTGATGATTGCCGGTGGCGTCATCGCCGACAGCGCCGGGTTGGGCGATGCGCAATCCGCCCTGGGCGCACTGGCCGGGCTGGCGCTTGGGTTGCTGGGTGCTGGCGTCGTGACAGGCAGCCACCGCATGAGGCGCTACTTCCAGCCGCAATTGTTACGTCAGGCAGTCCGCCCCCTGACTGTCAGCCCTATCGAATTCCAATCTTTCCAAGGAGACAAGCCATGAGCGAAACCAGCACCCTGATTGCTGCGGATGACCCCGTACTCAGCACCGAGTTCGCAACCGAAATGCTGCGCCAGATGCGCGCGATGGATAGCTACGGCACTTACGACAATTACACCCCGGCCAAAATCCTGGAGCCGTTCGTGCTCACCAAGGCGATGAAACGCGAAATCCCCATTATCGGCGACCCGGATGAAATCACCATCGCCCGCGTCAAGGCTTTCTACAACGCCATCGCCGCGCTGATCGAAAAGGAATGCAAGCTGATGGCGGTGCCGATGATCAACCTGACTCACGAAGGCTTTGGCCGCGCCATCATCACCGTCGGCAAGCTGGTGGTGGTTGACCGCACCCTGCGCGACGTGCACCGCTTCGGTTTTGAATCCCTCTCCAAAATGAAGGATGAAGCCGACAAGCTGCTGTCCGTCGCCCTCACCCTGGTCGGCGAACATTCCGCCGTTGCCGGACTGTAAGGAGGCCGCCATGAGCCAGGAAGAACTCAAAGCCCTGCAAAAAGCCGTCAATAAAGCCAAACGCATCGCCACCGAGCACGCCAGCCAGTTGCATGACTTGGTGGAAGACAAGCTGCCTGCCGGTTACCAGGAATTGCCCGCGATTGCGCAAGCCACCTATGACGCTTGTGTCGCCTGGGCCGAAGCCAACGCCAAACTGCAAGCCGCAGAAGCCACCGCCAACTGAGGACATGACCATGGAACCCATTACCGGCATTACCCGTGGCGGCGTCGCCTGGACGCCCGCTTTCATCACCGCCATCAACCAGGGGCGCTGCATTGGCTGCGGACGCTGCTATAAGGTTTGCCCGCGCGATGTGTTTGAACTGGTGGAGCGCGACGAACTCGACTTGGAAGTGGACGATGACGACGAGGGCGACAGCGATTACGACGATGATGACAACACCATGGTCATGAACCTGAAAGACGCGCTGGATTGCATCGGTTGCCAGGCTTGCGCCAAAGTCTGCCCGAAAAAGTGCATGAGCCACGCCCCGCAGGCGCTGCCTGCCTGAAAATGCGTTAACATCCTGTGCTTTGCGGATGGGGAAGCACATGGACAAGCAGGAAATTGAAGGCGTCATCAAGTTTGAGCTGGCGTATCAGGCGGGGGATCTCCCGCCTGAATTGCCCGGTTTCGCCGCGCTCAACCAAGCCCGCAGCTTGCTGTGGCAGTTGGGCGTGATTGGGCAGGATGACGCCCGTTATCTGGGGCTGGGTTACGGCAATGTCAGCCTGCGCATGCCGACGGCGGAATGCCCGGACGCTTTCCTCATCACCGGCACCCAAACCGGGCACTTGCCGCATTTGTCCCCCAACGGCTACGCGCGGGTGTTGGCCTATGACATCCAGCGCAACTGGCTACAGGCCGACGGCCCTTGCAAACCCTCCTCAGAAGCCATGACCCATGCGGCCATTTTCCAGCAACCGCCTGCGGTCAACGCCATTGTCCACGGCCACAGCCCCGCCATCTGGCGGCAGGCGCAGGCGTTGGGGCTGGCGTGTACGGGCGCGGACATTGCGTTTGGCACGCCAGCAATGGCGCAGGCGATGCAGGCTTTGCGGGCGGCAGGAAAACCACCACGCAGCACGATTGTGATGCTGGGGCATCAGGACGGCTTCATCACTTGGGGCAAGGATCTGGAGGAAACCATTACGCGGGTGCAGGCATTGTTACAGGATGCCGATGCGGCGGCGCAATAGCAAAAAGAAGGCGTTGGCCTCAGTGGCGTTTTCTGTTTTAAAGATATTCATATCGAATAATATCATTTTTTGTGCTTGTCCCATTCCAGGATATTACCCGAAGCAAGGAGATCGCATATGGGATGGGAAGGTATTTTGTCGATTGCCCTGGTGTTGGGCGTGTTGGGATTTTTGGCATTTTCCAGGATTGCGCCGGATCTGATCTTGATGGCGGCGCTGATTGTCCTGTTGGTCAGCGGCGTGGTCAGCCCGGAAGACGCTTTCGCCGGATTCGGCAATACCGGCTTGATGACCATTGCCGCGTTGTATGTCGTGGCGGCGGGCTTGCGTGAGACGGGTGCCATCCAGTGCATTACTGGCCGTCTGCTGGGCCAGCCTAAGACAGTGCGGGCGGCGCAGTTCCGCATGTTGCTGCCGACCGCCGGTCTGAGCGCTTTCCTCAATAACACCACGGTGGTGGCGATGCTGATCCCGGCGATCCAGGAATGGTGCCAGCGGCTCAAGCTGCCGCCTTCCAAGCTGCTGATGCCGCTGAGTTTCACGGCGATTCTGGGCGGGACTTGCACCCTGATCGGCACCAGCACCAATCTGGTGGTGAACGGGCTGCTGCAAAAAAACGGTTATCCTGGGTTGGGCGTGTTCGACATCAGCGGCGTCGGGTTGACGCTGTTGCTGGCGGCGGGCGCTTTCCTGCTGGTGTTTGGCAGCCGCCTGCTGCCTGACCGTGGTGGTGTGGACGAAGGCTTGGAAAGCCTGCGTGAATACCAAGTCGACATGCTGGTGGATGGGCCGGTGCTGGAGGGGCGTTCCATCTCGGCGTCGGGTTTGTCGAACCTGGGTTATGGCCACTTGCAGGAACTCACCAGGGGGCCGGTGATCATCCAGAACCCGGAACGGGATCTCATTTTGCAGCAGGGCGACCGGCTATCCTTTGTCGGCGCACCGCGTTGCGCGCATGAGCTGCGCAGCATCCAGGGGCTGAAACCCGCCAATGAAGACATCCACAAGCTGGACATCGTGCATTTCCGCCGCCGTTTGGTGGAGGCGGTGATTGGGCCGGACTTTCCGTTTCTGGGCATGACGTTGGCGGAATGTGATTTTCTTGGCTCCTACCAGGCGGTGGTGCTGTCGGTGTCGCGTGGCAGCGACGGCAATTTGCCTGACCGGGGGTTGGGGACGCGCTTGCGGGTAGGCGACACCTTGTTGCTGGAGGCAGGCAAGGAATTCGCCAACCAGTACCGTTTCCGCAAGGATTTCCTGCTGGTCAGCGCGCTGGAGGATTCCAGCCCGCCCAATTTCCAAAAGGCGCAACTGGCGCTGGGCATCCTGGCGGCCATGGTGCTGTTGAGTGCGTTTGAGATTGTGCCGATCCTACAGGCGGCGTGGCTGGCGGCTGGGGTAATGCTGGTGACCGGGTGCATGAATGCAGGTTTGGCGCGGCGTTCCATCGACTTTTCGGTGTTGACGGTGATCGGCGCTTCCTTTGCGTTGGGGGAGGCGATGGGTTCCACTGGCGCGGCCAAATTTCTGGCGGAAGAGCTGATGTTCGGTGGGCAACTGAGCCCGCTGATGGCGTTGGTGGTGGTGTATGCGTTGACCGTCATGTTCACCGAATTCATCACCAACAATGCAGCGGCGGTGCTGATGTTCCCCATCGCCAAGGCAGTGGCGGGGCAGCTGGATGCTAACTTTATGCCGTTCGCCATCGCCATTATGTTTGCGGCTTCCGCCAGTTTCATCACGCCGATTGGCTACCAGACCAACCTGATGGTGTATGGGCCGGGTGGCTACCGGCTGGGCGACTACCTGCGGCTGGGGGTGCCGCTCAGTATCCTTACCGGGTGTGTGACCATCCCTGCCATCCTGTGGGTGTGGCCTTTATAAAAAACCGGCGATGGCGATGCCCGCCGGTGTAAGGCCAACCGTCAGGCGCGCTGGCGGTTCATCAGTTTGTGCAGGTTGCGGTAACGGTCGAGGATATGGGAGCCAAACAGGGGGTCGGCGTGTTCCTCGATTTCTTTTTCCACACTTTCCCAGTCTGCATCCTGCAAGGTGTTGTTGATCAGCGGGAACAATTGGGCCTCTTCCGTGTTGAGGTGTTCAGTTTGCGCTTGGATGAATGCGGTAATCTTCTCCTGTAGATCCTGACGGCTGAGGATCAGGCTGTCATTGACCAAGCCATCCAGCAAACGTTGGAAATCCAGCGTGATACTGGGCAGCTCTTGGTGTTCGTCGCTCAGTGAGGCGGCGATGCTTTCACCTTCAGCAGTTTGGGCACGGAAGACACGGTAGATAATGTCTTCCTTCGGATGGTGCACATGGTCGGCATAGCGGCGGATGTAATCGGCGATATCGTTCATCAGCAGAAGATCGGCGTCTTCACCGGCCGCGAGCATATCCACCTGTTCTTTCAGTAACTGTAACAGTTTGGCCAGATTGACATGATCCTGATGCAGGGCGGTCATGATCTTGTGCATGAAAAACCTCCTTGAAATTGGGTTATCAGTGGATAATACGGCATGAAATGCTGCATTGCACATTCAAGCATAGGGGAATTGGGCAGCTATCGGAACGGATAAAATTGAAATTGAGTATGCTTTTTTTCGATAGCAAAGGAAATACAGATTGCCGTTGTTGGGCTGGGGATGCCCGGCAGGTTTTGTCTGTGCAGCTTATCGGCAGGGCCAGCGTGCCGTGTTCATGGTATTGACACAAAATCCCATTGGCAGCGGCGTTCCAATTGATTTATGATGAATGTTGCAACGCACAAAACCGCAAGGTAGGTTCCAGTTTGAAATATAAATGATCACAACAATGTGCGTAATGTATCTAGCAGCAGGGAAATATCGTGTTTCACAGTATCTATATAGCCGGGGCTGAACCCCGTAGCGGCAAATCAATTATTGTCCTGGGAATGATGGAAATGTTGCGGGCGATGACCCCGAGGGTGGGGTTCTTTCGTCCGGTCGTCAAAGAAAACAACGGGCATGACCCATTAATCCATCTGATCTCCAAGCGCTATGGCCTGACGACCAGCAATGGCGAGTTGTATGGCTGCACGCGGGAAGTCGTGCGCAAAATGGTGGGGGAAGGGCGGCTCGAAGAATTGCTGAAGCTGATCCTTGCCAAATACCGGGCGATCCAGGAAAAAAGCGACATCGTGGTGTGCGCGGGGGCGGATTTCAGCGAAATCAACGCTTCTTTGGAGCTGGATTTCAACGCCACCTTGGCCAACCATTTCGGCTGTTTGTTTTTGCCGGTGGTGAAGGGCTATGGGCGCACTGCTGAGGAAATCGCCGACGCTGTCCGCATCCTGGAGGAACACCTGGAAGGCGAGCAGCATTGCGAGTTGCTGGCGGCGTTCGCCAACCGGGTGCCGGTGGATCAGGTCGACGACCTCAATGCGCGCCTGAAGGGTTCACGTTTCCCGTTTTTTGTGCTGCCGGAGCGTTACTCGCTGGAGCGCCCGACGGTGGGGGAAATCGCCCGCGAATTGCGGCTGGAATGCCTGTATGGCACGCCCCAGTCGTTCAACCATGAAGTTTCCCGCTACAAAGTGGCGGCCATGCAGGTGCAGGATTTCCTCGGCCATCTGGAAAATTGCAGCATGGTCATCACGCCGGGCGACCGTTCCGACATTATCCTGGGCACGCTGGCGGCGGACATTTCCAGCGCTTACCCGATGATCGCTGGCATGATCCTCACTGGTGGGCAACGTCCCGCCGCCGATGTCAGCAAACTGCTGGAAGGGATGAACCCGCTGCGCCTGCCGATCCTGCTGTCGCCATGGGATACGTTTGAAACTTCGCTCAAGGTCAACGCGGTGGAGGGTACGATCCTGCCTTCCAACGAACGCAAGATCGCCGTGGCGCTGGGCTTGATGGAATCCTGCGTCGACATGCACCAGTTGCGCCAGTTGATTATGCAGAACCCAGGTTCGCGCATGACGCCGCTGATGTTCGAATACGACCTGATCCAGCGCGCCAAGTCGCAGCGCAAGCGCATTGTGTTGCCGGAAAGCACGGATGAGCGCGTGCTGCGGGCGGCGGAAATCCTTTCCCTGCGCGATGTGGTGGATATCACCTTGCTGGGCGATGAAAATGAGGTCAGGGCGCAAGCGGCGCAACTCGGCCTGAAACTGCGCGATGTCGCCATTGTCAATCCGCGCACTTCGGCATGGCGGAAGGAGTTCGCCGATATCTATTACGAACTGCGCAAACACAAGTGCGCCTCCCCGGCGTTGGCCTGGGACACCATGGTGGATGTCAGCTATTTCGGCACCATGATGGTCTACCTCGGTTATGCGGATGGCATGGTGTCGGGCGCGGTGAACACCACCCAGCACACAATCCGCCCTGCGTTTGAAGTCATCAAGACCAAGCCGGGCTGCAATCTGGTGTCCAGCGTGTTCTTCATGTGCCTGGAAGACCGGGTGCTGGTGTATGGCGACTGCGCGGTCAACCCGAACCCGAATGCGGAACAACTGGCCGATATTGCAGTGACCTCTTCCGATACCGCACGCATGTTCGGCATTGAGCCGCGCACCGCCATGTTGTCATATTCCTCCGGCGAGTCCGGCAAGGGCGCGGATGTGGAGCGGGTGCGCACCGCCGTGCAGATTGCGCATGGGCGCCGCCCAGAACTGAAGCTGGATGGCCCGATCCAGTATGATGCGGCGGTGGACCTTAGCGTCGCCAGCTCCAAAATGCCCAACAGTGAAGTGGCGGGCAAGGCGACCGTGTTCATCTTCCCGGATCTGAACACCGGCAACAACACCTACAAGGCGGTGCAGCGCTCCGCCAATGCGGTGGCGATTGGCCCAGTGCTGCAAGGCCTGAACAAGCCGGTCAATGACCTGAGCCGTGGCTGCACCGTGACCGACATTGTGAACACCGTGGTGATCACCGCCATCCAGGCGCAACAGGGGAATGTCGCATGAAAATATTGGTGTTGAATGCAGGCAGTTCCTCCGTCAAATATCAGGTGTTTGCGATGGAGGAGCAACGGGTGCTGGCCAAAGGGCTGGTCGACCGCATTGGTGAGGCTGGCAGCGAAATCGCTTCCCACCGCGAGGCGCTGGAGCGGATGATCCAGCACCTGCAAGCTGAGAAAATCATCCACGGTGGCAAGGGCATTGACGCGATTGGCCACCGGGTGGTGCATGGCGGCGAACGCTTCCATGAACCGGCGTTGATCGATGCGGACGTGATGGCTGCCATCAGTGAAATGGTCCCGCTGGCCCCGTTGCATAACCCAGCCAACCTGGAAGGCATCGAGGTCGCCAAAAAGCTGTTCCCCGACGTGCCACAGGTGGCCATATTCGATACGGCGTTCCACCAGAGCATGCCGCCGGTTGCCTTCCGCTACGCCTTGCCGAAAAGCCTGTACCACAAACACAAGGTCAGGCGTTATGGTTTCCACGGCACCTCACACCGTTATGTGGCGCATCAGGCGGCGCATTACCTGCACGTTGAGTTGTCTTCCCTGAACCTGATCACCCTGCATTTGGGCAACGGTTGCAGCGCCACCGCCATCGCGGGTGGCAAAAGCGTCGACACCTCAATGGGCGTCACGCCGCTGGAAGGCTTGGTCATGGGCACCCGCTGCGGCGATGTGGACCCGGCGCTGCATTTCTATCTGCAACGGGAAACCGGTCTTTCCAATGCCGAACTGGAAACCCTGCTCAACAAGCAGAGCGGCTTGAAGGGGATTTGCGGCGTCAGCGATATGCGCGAAGTCCAGCAGCGCGCCGAAAGCGGGGATGAAACCGCGCAACTGGCGGAAGCCATGTTCGCCTATCGGGTGAAGAAATATGTCGGTGCCTACATGGCGGTGCTGGGCAAGGTGGACGCCATCGTTTTCACCGGCGGCATTGGCGAGCACTCGCCGCGCATCCGGGAACTGGTGTGCGCCAACCTGGAAGGCCTGGGGCTTTTTCTGGACACCCAGCGCAACCATTCGCGCGCCAGCGGGATACTGGAGTTCCAGCAGCCTGACGCAGCCATCAAGTTGCTGGTGATCCCGACCGATGAAGAGCTGGAAATCGCACGGAGCACGGCGTTGCTGGTTTGATTTTCTGCTTGTCACAGGAAGCCGCAGTGGGCAGGGTTGGTAAAAACATCTGTTGAAACAGGTGGACAGGTTTTGTATGTTTGCGCTTAACCCCTGCCCACTACAAGGCTTTGCATGGCGTTCACCTCCGGTTATGAGCACGACATTTTCATCAGCTATTTGCGGGATGACAATGTGGTATTGCCGGGTGAAACGGTGGGCTGGGTTTCGCAATTC
>NZ_JAYMYJ010000026.1:0-24075 GCF_035668035.1 Candidatus Thiothrix phosphatis
TCATAACTATAAACGGGTATTCATTTTGATTACGCAACTTGTGACCACCATACGTGAATTGCGTGATGTTGTTCCTGTCTGGGATTCGCTTGCATGCCAGGCGCTTGAACCCAATGCTTTTTATGAAAGCTGGGCATTGTTGCCAGCAATAGAAGGTTTGGCCACACACTCAGGACAAATCGCGGTATTGCTGGTATGGGTTGATGCATCCCATTCGGCGTTGGCAGGTTTGTTCCCGCTGGCTCAGGAACGTTCTTACCGAAAGGTTCCTGTCCGTCACTGGATGAATTGGCTGCATCTGCACTGCCCATTAGGTACGCCCCTTGTACACCGTGAATATGCGCAGGAAGCGTTGTCCGCCTTGTTTGACTGGTTGCATGAACATTCCGACGCGATGGCTTTTTCCCTCAACAAGGTTCCGGCAGAAGGTGAATTTGCCCGCCACCTGCGTTTGCAGGTTCAGCAACGGGGCGGTTGGCTGGATGGGCATGATGCTTGGGAGCGCGCTTTGTTGCAGGGAGGCCTTTCCGGGGAAGCCTATGTCATGGCCCATCTGCGTAAAAAGAAGCTGAAAGAGTACAGCCGGTTGCGGCGTCGGCTGGAGGATCTGGGAGATTTGGAATTCCAGCTGTTGTTGCCAGGGCAGGGTGCCGCTTTGAGCCAATGGACCAATGAATTCCTGTATCTGGAACAGGAAGGCTGGAAAGGGCGCGCGCTCACCGCCATGGGTTGTAATCATGGTGAGCGGACGTTCGCTGAGACCTTGATCCGCAACGCTGCTGAACGTGGCCAACTGATGATGCTGAGGATGTTGTTGAATGGGGAAACCATCGCCATCAAGCTAAATCTGGTCAGCGCCACGGAGGGCAGCTATGCCCTGAAAATTGCCTACAACGAACAATATTCCGCCTATTCGCCCGGCGTGTTGCTGGAGCTGGAAAATATCTACACCATGCTGGACAACACCCCTCTGGCATGGATGGATTCCTGCGCTGTGCCCAACCATCCGATGATTGACCATCTGTGGGCAGAACGCCGCAGAATGGCAAACTTTCATATCAGCACCCAACGGATATTGAGCAAACCTTTGCTCCAGACGATGCATCTGGTGCAGGCGGCCTATCACTACTGCAAAGGGACACCGGCCTGAATTCAGCGGCGCATCACGGCTGCCCGGAAGGCTTGGAACCTGTCGCCTTCAGGAATTTGAACAGATCGCTGTCAGTTGACAGCACCATGGTTGAATCTTCCGTCACAATGGCAGGATAGGCTTCCAGGGTGCGGGTGAATTCATAGAAATGGGCGGCCTCCGGGTTTTGGTTGTAAGCGTTGGCGTAGATTTCCGCCGCCTTGGCGTCGCCTTCGCCACGGATTTCCTCCACCCGCCGGTAAGCTTCAGACTGGATTCGGTTCAGGTCGCGGCTCATGTTGCCGCGGATGCGGGCGGCCTCGCCATTGCCTTCAGAGCGGAAGCGTTCGGCGATCTGGCGGCGTTCGCTGATCATACGTTCAAAGATTTTCGGCTGCACACTGGCGTTGTAGTTGATGCGCTTGAAGCGGATGTCGAGCAGCTCAATCCCAAAAACTTTCACTTTTTCAGCCGCAGCCTTAAAGATTTCCTGTTCAACCTGTTCGCGCCCCTTGTGGATGGGGACAAGGGCACCGACCGCTTTATTGCCGTCCTGCGCATCAGCCGTATCCTGGCTCTCACCCAGGGTTGAGTCCTGCAACGGTATGCGGTCTTTGGTGGTGCGGATGATTTCGATCAGTTCGTGCTTGGCCACCGCATTCCGGGTTTCGCTGCCGAGGATGTCATCCAGCCGGGATAGGGCGCTGCGTTCGTCACGCAAGCGCAGGAAATATTGCAGCGGGTCAGTGATTCTCCAGCGGGCGAACAGGTCGACGGCAATGTAGAGCTTGTCCTTGGTCGGCATGTCGGAAGGGCTGCCGTCCCATTCCAGGATGCGTTTGTCGATGCGGTTCACATCCTGAATGAAAGGCAGCTTCATTTTCAGCCCAGCCTCGGTGACGGGCGCGCCAACCGGCTTGCCGAATTGGGTCAGGATGACCTGTTGCGCTTCGCCCACTGTATAGAAAGCGTTGAACAACAGGAACGCCAGCAGGGCGGCGGCAATGGGCAGCAAGCGGTTCATGGGGTTGCCTCCTGTTGGGGTTCCTGGCCAGCGGCGGCCTGGGGTTTGGCGGGCAGGGCCTTTTTGTCCAGGTTCAGCAGCGGCAGGATGCCCTGCATGTTTTCATCCACGATGACCTTGTTTTGCACCGCTGGCATGATTTGCTGCATGGTTTCCAGATAGAGGCGGCGGCGGGTGACGTCCGGGGCTTTTTGGTACTGGGCGAAGACGGCGTTGAAGCGCGCCACGTCGCCTTCCGCTTCATTGGTGCGTTTGAGTCGGTAACCTTCGGCTTCACGGATGCGTTGATCCTTTTCACCTTCCGCCAGTGGGATGACACGGTTGTAATCGCGGCGGGCTTCGTTGATCAGGCGTTCTTTTTCTTGCTGCGCCTGATTGACCTCGTTGAACGAATCCTGCACGGGGGTGGGCGGATTGATGTTTTTCAGCTGCACCTGGTCGATGCTGACGCCCATGTTGTACTTGGTGGCGAGCTGCTGCATCTTGGCCAGGGCTTCGGATTCGATTTCCTGTCGGCCAATGGTGATGACTTCATCCACCGTGCGGTCGCCAACCACTTCGCGCATCACCGATTCGGACACATCACGCAGGGTCGCACCCGGTTCGCGCACGTCAAACAGGTATTTGAACGGTTCAGAAATGCGGTATTGCACCACCCATTCCACCAGTGCGGCGTTCAGGTCGCCGGTCACCATGCGGGTTTCCGCCTCCGGCTCATCGGAAAACTGGTCGGGGTTGCTGGAACCGGGTGTGCTGAAGCCGAACTCCTGCTTGAGCTGGCGTTTGACCGGCAGGATGGTGACGGCGTCAACGCCGAATGGAATCTTGAAATGCAGCCCTGGCGGCGCTTCCGAGCGGTATTTGCCGAAACGTTGCAGGACGGCGACGGAATCGCTGGGTACGGTATACCAGGATGACCAGATAACAACAGCCAGCAACACGAGTATCACGGGCGTTGCACGGAAGGCGCGGGCGGGCGGCGTCCTCAAGGGTGGTAGTGACGGCAGTTTCACGGGCTTATCCTCCGGCAATCATCATTTTTATAGGGACAACTTTACCCGCGCCCGCCCCGTTTTGCCATTTTCCTCCGGCTGTTTGTGTCAAGGCCGTGGTCAGCCCACGCTGGCGGAACCTTTCTGCCCGAGCATTTCCGACGTCACCAACGTGATGCCATTGGGCGTGACGCGAAAGCGGCGTGCGTCGGCTTCACGGTCTTCACCAATGACGGTGCCTTCCGGTAGGTGGCAGCCCCGGTCAATGACGGCGCGGGTGATGCGGGAATGGCGCCCTACCTGCACTTCCGGCAACAGCACCGACTGCCTGACTTCACTGTAGGAATGCACCTTGACATTGGAGAACAGCAGCGAGTTGATGACGGCGGCCCCGGAAATCACGCAGCCTGCTGACACCACGGAATCCAGCGCCTTGCCTTCGCGGCCTGGATCCTGGAACACGAACTTGGCCGATGGCAGCTGCCGGTGATAGGTCAGGATGGGCCAATCTTCATCATACAGGTTCAGTTCCGGTTCGACCGACACCAGCTCCATATTGGCTTCCCAGAAGGCGTCAATGGTGCCCACATCGCGCCAGTAAGGCTGCTTGCCGGTGGCGGCGTCGCGGAACGGGTAGGCGTAAACGGTGTGGCTGTCGATGATGGAGGGGATGATGTCCTTGCCGAAGTCTCGGCTGGAAGCCGGGTTGTCGGCATCCTTCTGCAATTGCTCGAACAGGAATTCCGTGTTGAAGACATAGTTGCCCATGGACGCCAGCGCCATGTCGGTGGAGCCGGGCATGGGGCTTGGGTCCGCCGGTTTCTCATCGAATGCGGTCACTTGGTGTTGCCCGTTGACCGTCATGACGCCGAAGCCTTTGGCGTCTTCCAGTGGCACGCCGACACAGGCTACGGTCATGTCCGCGCCTTTCTCAACGTGGTAGGCGAGCATTTCGCCATAATCCATCTTGTAAACATGGTCACCTGCCAGCACCAGCACGTATTTCGGGCGCAAGGTTTCCACAATGTCGAGGTTCTGATAGATGGCGTCGGCGGTGCCTGCATACCAGTTGCCGGTCGTGCGCTGGGAGGCGGGCAACACCTCCACAAACTCGCCCAGTTCACTGCGGAAATTTGACCAGCCGTGCACCAGATGGCGGATCAGCGAGTGCGCCTTGTACTGGGTCAGCACGCCGATGCGGCGGATGCCGGAATTGACGCAATTGGAAAGCGGAAAGTCGATAATACGGAATTTGCCGCCGAAATAGACAGCGGGCTTGGCGCGGCGGTCAGTCAGTTCATACAGGCGTGAGCCACGCCCGCCCGCCAGCACCAGCGCCAGCGTTTCACGGGTCAGCAAACTGACAAAACGGGGGTTGTTGGTCGTCATGGTATTTGTCCCTCTTGTTTTCCGTGCCCACTGTACCCCTGTTTGACGGGATTTGCGAGCCTGCCGGATGGGGCAGGTACGCACCGAAAAGTTTATGGCTTGGTGAATTGCGCAACGATAGCTAGGCAAACTGCCTGCCGCCGCCAACTTTTGTTATCCTGACCGTTACCAACCGCCCTTTCAGCTTCAGCGGTGGCAAGAGGAGACAATATTCATGAGTGATAACAGCATTTCCCACGCTTATGTCATTTTCGGCGCAACCGGCAATTTGGCAGCCACCAAGCTGCTGCCAGCGCTTTATCAACTGCATTGCATGGGGCAACTGGCGGCGGATGTGGAAATCCTCGGCTGCGGGCGCACGTCTTACACCCGCGACAGTTGGCGGGAGGAAATCCACCGGCAGTTTGTGGCGGCAGGCATGGCCGACAGCCCTTGCCTGGACGGTTTTATCCAACGTCTGGATTACCTTTCCGGCAGCTTGAAGGATGCGGCGTTTTATCATGCATTGGGTGAATGGATCGGCAATGGCGGCGAATGCGCCAACAATGTCATTTTCTACCTGTCCGTCAGCCCGGATCTGTATGTGGATGTCACCGAGGGTCTGGCCAACGCCAGCTTGCTGGATGAAACCCACGGCTGGCGGCGGATGGTGATCGAAAAGCCGTTCGGGCATGACCTCGAATCCGCCCGTGCCTTGCAGCACAGCCTCAACAACCACCTCAAGGAAGAGCAGATTTACCGCATCGACCATTATGTCGGCAAGGAGGCGGTGCAAAACCTGTTGGTGCTGCGTTTCGCCAACCTGATCCTTGAGCCGTTATGGAACCGCCACCACATCGACCATATCCAGATCACCCATGCGGAAACGGTCGGCGTGGAAGGCCGCGCCAGTTATTACGACAAAAGTGGCGGCGCGGTGCGCGACATGATCCAGAGCCATTTGCTGCAAGTGATGGCGCTGCTGGCGATGGAGCCACCGGTTTCCCTGCAAGCCGAAGCCTTGCGCGATGAAAAGGTCAAGGCGCTGCAATCCATCCGCCCGGTCAACCTGGAGCAGCTCGCTGACCACGCCATCCGTGGGCAATACGCCGCTGGGGAAATCAACGGGCAGAATGTTCCTGGCTATTTGCAGGAAGAAGGCGTGGCACCGGGCAGCCATACCGAGTCTTACGCCGCCATGAAACTGTACATCGACAACTGGCGCTGGAAGGATGTGCCGTTCTACCTGCGCACCGGCAAACGTTTGGGGGAGCGTCGCTCGATGGTGGCGGTGCGTTTCAAGCGGCCGCCGATGCAGTTGTTCCACGGCAGCGGCATTTCCCAGCCGTTCCCCAACTGGCTGCTGATCGGCATCCAGCCGGAAGATGCGGTGCGCATGGAGATTTCCGCCAAGGCGCCGGGATTGGAAATGAGCACCCGCCAGATCGTGATGGATGCCTCCATCGCCAACCCTGGCGAGCGCAAGGCCGACGCCTACGAGGAACTGCTGCTGGATGTGATCAGGGGCGACCGTTCGTTGTTCCTGCGCTACGATGAGGTGAAAGCCGCCTGGAATGTGGTGGACCCAGTCTTGCAGCGCTGGGCGGAAGACGAACAGTTGCCGCTGCAATACCCGGCTGGCGGCTGGGGGCCGAAAGCGGCGGAGAAAATTTTTGGCGATTCGGATCGGCGGTGGCGGCATCGCTTGTCCTGCAATGGAGAAGCATGATGTTGCCCAACAATACACAGGTACTGGAAAACGCCGCTGCGGTTGCGCAGCAGGCGTGTGAACTGATAGCGGCGCAGGCGCGGCAGGCGATCCGGGAGCGCGGCGTGTTCCGGCTGGTGATGGCGGGCGGCGGCACGCCCAAACAGGCGTATGCGTTGCTGGCGCAAACGCCGCAGGAGTGGGACAAATGGGAGTTGTACTGGGGGGATGAACGCTGCCTACCTGTTGATCATCCTGAGCGCAATTCACAGCTGGGCCTGCCTACCCCGCACCGCTACCCGATGCCTGCGGAGCTGGGGGCGGAAGCGGCGGCGGAAGCGTATGCCCATACTATTGCGGACAAGCTGCCGTTCGACTTGGTGATGCTGGGCATGGGGGAGGATGGGCATACGGCAAGCCTGTTTCCCGGCAGGCTGTTCCCGGACGCACTGACCTTGCCCGTGCATGACGCGCCCAAACCACCGCCGGATCGGGTCAGCCTCGGCGTCAGGGCTTTGCAGGATTGCCGCCAGCAAATGGTCGTGGTGACAGGGGCGGGCAAGCGGGAGGCGATGCTGGCTTGGCAAGCGGGGGATAACCTGCCGATTGCCCAAGCGGTGCGCAGCGATGCCTGCCTGCTGATGGATGCTGCGGTTGGAATTCCGGCCCCAAACGGGCAGAATACTTGATCCTTTGACCACTGACAGGGTTTTGCGATGTCCAATTTCCCCGGAATGTACCCCTACACCCGCATGCGCCGTATGCGCCGCGATGATTTCTCCCGCCGCCTGATGCGCGAAAACGTGCTCACCGTCAATGACCTGATCTGGCCGGTATTTGTGCTGGAAGGGTGTAACCAGCGTGAGGAAGTGGCTTCCATGCCGGGCGTGGAGCGCGTCAGCATCGACCTGCTGGTGAAAGAGGCTGAAGCGGCGGCGAAATTGGGCATTCCGGCCATGGCGCTGTTCCCGGTGACACCGCCGGAAGCCAAATCCGACAAGGCGGAAGAGGCGTGGAACCCGGATGGCCTGGCCCAGAGCGCTGTCCGTGCATTGAAAGAAGCGGTGCCGGAACTGGGGGTGATGACCGACGTGGCGCTCGACCCGTTCACTTCCCACGGGCAGGATGGCCTGATGGACGAGAACGGCTACATCCTCAACGATGAAACGGTGGCGGCGCTGGTCAAGCAGGCGCTGTCCCACGCTGAAGCAGGCGCGGATGTGGTGGCGCCATCCGACATGATGGACGGGCGTATCGGTGAAATCCGCGATGTGCTGGAACAGTACGGGCATGTGAACACGCGCATCATGGCTTATTCCGCCAAGTACGCTTCGAGCTTTTATGGGCCATTCCGTGATGCGGTCGGTTCCGCCAGCAACCTCAAGGGCGGCAACAAATACAGCTACCAGATGGATCCGGCCAATTCCGATGAAGCCTTGTGGGAAACCGCGCTCGATTTACAGGAAGGCGCGGACATGGTGATGGTGAAGCCGGGCATGCCGTACCTCGACATCGTGCGCCGCGTCAAGGATGAGTTCAAGGCGCCGACTTACGTCTACCACGTCAGCGGCGAATACGCGATGCTGAAAGCGGCGGGCATGAATGGCTGGATCAACGAGAAAGCCTGTGTGCTGGAAACCCTGGTGGGCATGAAACGCGCGGGTGCCGATGGCGTCCTGACCTACTACGCCAAGCAGGTTGCGGAGTGGCTGAAGGAATAATTCTGGATCTGCTAACCTGATGAAATCACCTGTCTGAGAGGAGGACTGCATGGGCGCAGCACCTAAAACAGATTCCCTTTCCCCAGAAGAATATTTGCTGGGGGAAAATGACCGGGTGGATGGCGCCCGCTATGAGTATGTCAACGGTCAGGTCTACGCAATGGCGGGGGTTAGCCGTAACCACAACCGCGTTTCCGGGGGCGTATTTGCGCGTTTGTTTAATCATCTGCAAGGCAGTCGGTGTGAGGTGTTCCAGGCCGATATGAAAGTGGGCATCCGCACCCAACGCGAAAACCGCTTTTACTATCCCGATGTGCAGGTTAGTTGTGCTGATGAGGCGGATAATTACTACAACAGCTCACCTTGCCTGATCGTGGAAGTTCTGTCTGAAAGCACGGCCCGTACTGACCGCACCGAAAAGCTGGAAGCGTACCGGTTGTTATCATCCTTGCAGGAATATGTGTTGTGCTCGCAGGATTCCCCCTCGGTGGAGGTGTACCGTCGCCGCACGGAATGGCTGGCGGAACGTTACGTGGCAGGGCAGAACTTCCTGCTCGAATCTGTCGGGTTGGAAATGGTGGTAGATGATTTATACGGCTTCCTGCTGAATAATGGCAAGTAGGCAAGCTTGCCAGTGTTTCACTGTATTTTTGCGTCTTGATGGGAGAGTGTTGTTTGAGTTCTGGAAAACCTGACCGCTACGCCGTGTTCGGCAACCCGATTGCCCACAGCAAATCCCCGCGCATCCATGCCCTGTTCGCCGCCCAGACAGGCGAGGCGGTGGAGTATTCCGCGCTGTTGTCCGAGCCGGGAAAGTTTGCGCAGGATGTGCGCAAGTTTCAGATGGCTGGCGGCAAGGGCTGCAATATTACGGTGCCCTTCAAGCAGGAAGCCTGGGTCTTGGCGGATGAGCTTTCCGATTACGCCGCCCGCGCCGGAGCGGTGAATACGCTGGCGTTCCGGGCGGATGGCTCCCTGTATGGCGCGAATACCGACGGCATCGGGTTGGTGCGTGACCTTCAGCGTAATCACGACATCCGTTTGCAGGGAAAGAACATCCTGTTGCTGGGGGCGGGTGGAGCTGTGCGCGGCGTATTGCAACCGATTCTGGAAACACAGCCGGAAAGTTTGTTCATCGCCAACCGCACGGCTGACAAGGCGCTGGAGCTGGCGCAGGATTTCGCCGAATTCGGCCAGGTTGTCGGCGGTGGCTTCGCGGCTGTCAAGGGGCGTTTTGACCTGATCATCAATGGCACGGCAGCCAGCCTGCAAGGTGAATTGCCGCCGCTGCCAGCGGGTTGTTTGTCGGCGGGGGGCTGCGCCTACGACATGATGTACAGCGCCAAACCGACCGCTTTCGTCGAATGGGGCAGGGCGCAAGGCGCTGCGCAGGCGCTGGATGGCCTGGGGATGCTGGTCGAACAGGCGGCGGAAGCTTTCTTTATTTGGCGTGATATACGCCCTGATACGCAGGCGATATTAAAAAAATTGCGCGAAGAACTTGCTGTAGGCTGACGCCGATCAGAGCAAGGAAACTCCGGCGTGGCGCAGCATTTCACTGAGACGGATTAACGGCAGCCCCATCAGTGCAGTGGGGTCATCGCCATGCATACGCTTGAACAGGGTGATGCCCAAGCTTTCCGAACGGAAACTGCCCGCGCAGTTGTAGGGCTGGTCTTTCCGCAGGTAACGGTCGATTTCCGCATCCGTCAGTTCACGGAAATCCACCTGGAATGGCACGACATCCAGTTGATAGCCGCCATCACGGCTGTCGTATAGGCACAGGCCAGTCAGGAAATAGACGGTTTTGCCGGAAGCATTCTGAAGCTGTTTCACCGCATTTTCATGGGTGCCGGGTTTGCCGATGACCTGTTCGTGCAGGACGGCGCATTGGTCGGAGCCGATGATCAGTGCGTCCGGATGCTGTTCCGCCACCTTTTGGGCTTTCGCCAGTGACAGGCGCAACACCATGTCGCGGGCGCTTTCACCTTCGTGACGGGTTTCATCGATGTCGGGGGCTGCGGTTGCAAACGGCACGGACAGGCGCTCCATCAGTTCGCGGCGATAGGGGGAGGTGGAGCCAAGGATCAGGGTTCGGTCGGTCATGGTCACTCTGTGGTCGTGTATCAGGCGGCAAAGCGCAAAATAATACGCAAGATATGGGGGTTTCCCAAGTGAAAAAGCCAGAAAATTCTTTACACTGCGGGGTGCGGATTCTTATAATCGCGCGCTTATGTTGAACAGGTTGCCCGTTGACGTTAATCCCTTCCGGCTGGTCGAGCAGAAAAAATGCTTGGCTGGTGTGTTGCCTTTCCAACAATTGCCGCGTCTTGCCGAGGTGGCGTTGCCGGAAAGTGGGGATTTTGCGGTGGAGTTGGAGTTTACTCGCAGCACGTCCGGCCTGCCCATCGTTATGGGTCATGTGCACGGGATTGTGATGCTGGAATGCCAGCGTTGCCTGCAAGCAATGGAATTTCCCATTGATAATGCGGTGCAGGTGGCCTTGACAACGTTTCAGTCGGATGAACGCCCCGAGCAGGAAGGCTTTGAAGCTTGGCTGGTTGAGGATGACCGATTGTTTTTGCAGGATTTTATTGAAGATGAAATTCTCCTTGCCTTGCCGTTGGTGGCCAGGCATGAGCAGTGCGAACCGGCGCGGGAACTGATTGAGGCCTTGCCGTCGGACATGGCTGCAACACAGGCTTCGCAAACAGATGATGATGAGCCGGAAGGCCAGAAAAATCCGTTTGCGGTTTTGAAAGATTGGAAAAAAACGGAGTAAAAAACGATGGCAGTCGGTCAGGCTCGAATGACACGTTCACGTCGTGGTATGCGTCGTTCCCACGATGCGCTGAAAAACCCAACCCTGTCGGTTGACCCGGTATCCGGCGAAACCCACCTGCGTCACCACATGACGGCTGACGGTTTTTACCGTGGCCGCCAGATTGTTAAAAATGCAGTCGAAGTGGAAGACGAAGAGTAAGTGGTTAATTGTTGCGCGCTTGGGTGACAAAATCATATAGAATCGCGGGCTTGACCCGCGATTTTTTTTCAGGAAAAGGGTAAAAAATGGCAGGAAGGTATCGCATCGCGTTGGATGCGATGGGTGGCGATCATGGGTTGTCAGTGGTGGTTCCGGCGGCGCTGGAAGCCCTGAAAAAATTCGACGACATCGCCTTGATTCTGGTCGGCGATGAAACACAAATTCAAACGGCGCTGGCACAACACAAGGCGACAGCTGGTGAACGTTTAATTGTTCGCCATGCCTCACAGGTGGTGGCAATGGATGAGCTGCCTGCTTCCGCCATGAAAAACAAGAAAGACTCCTCCATGCGGGTGGCGATCAATCTGGTCAAGGCTGGTGAAGCCGGTGCGGCGGTCAGCGCAGGCAATACTGGTGCGCTGATGGCGACTGCGCGGTTCGTGCTGAAAACGCTGCCGGGCATTGACCGTCCCGCCATTTGCACGGTCATCCCGTCTGTGCAGGGGCATACCCATATGCTTGATCTGGGCGCGAATGTCGACTCCGAAGCCGACCATCTCTATCAATTCGCGCTGATGGGTTCCGAGCTGGCCAGGGCCATCGACAATAACTCGGCCCCTAAGGTGGGGTTGCTCAATATTGGCCAGGAAGCCATCAAAGGCAATGAGCAGGTCAAGGCTGCCAATGCCTTGTTGCAAGATAGCCCGCTCAATTATATTGGTTATGTGGAAGGCGATGACATCTACCACGGCGATGTTGACGTGGTGGTGTGTGATGGGTTTGTCGGCAATGTGGCGCTCAAGACCAGCGAAGGCCTGGCGAAAATGGTTTCCTTCCAGCTCAAGGCGGAATATACCGCCAACGTGTTCACCCGCTTGGCCGCACTGATTTCGCTGCCGGTTTTGAAATCATTTCGCCGCAAATTCGATCCAAGGCGTTATAATGGGGCCAGTTTGCTAGGCTTACAGGGTATTGTGATCAAGAGCCACGGCGGGGCGGACAGTTTCGCTTACGCCAATGCGATTGGCATCGCCCGCACGGAAATTATTGAAAAAGTCCCGCAGCGTATCCATAAACAACTCGAAAGTTTGCTCGCACAAAGGCAGAAAGCATGATGTATTCGCGCATTACCGGAACTGGCAGTTACCTGCCGGAAAAAATCCTCACCAATCAGGAACTGGAGAAAATGGTGGACACCACCGCCCAGTGGATTGTGGAGCGCACCGGTATCCATGAGCGGCACGTTGTGGAGATGGAAAGCGCTTCCGACATGGCGGAACACGCCGCCCGCCGGGCGCTGGAGATGGCGGGCAGGCAGCCGGAAGATGTTGACCTGATTGTATTGGGCACCTCCACCCCGGATTTGGTGTTTCCCAGCACCGCCTGCCTGTTGCAGAACAACCTCGGCATCCGCAACGGCAGTCCGGCGATGGACGTGCAGGCGGCCTGTTCCGGCTTTGCCTATGCCCTGAGCGTGGCGGACAACTTCATCCGCGCCGGTGCCGCCAAGTGCGCCTTGGTGGTTGGGTCGGAGGCCATGTCGAAAATTCTCGATTGGACGGATCGCGGCACCTGCATCCTGTTTGGCGATGGGGCCGGGGCGGTGTTGCTGGAAGCCAGTGAGGAGCCGGGCATCCTGTCGACGCACATCCATGCCGATGGTGCCTACGAGCATTTGCTGAACGTCAATGCCGGTATTTCACGCAACCAGGAGATGCTGCGCAAAGAAGGCGCCTTGCTGCAAATGCGTGGCAATGAAGTGTTCAAAGTCGCCGTCAACACCCTGGGGCGGATTGTTGACGAAACGCTGGAGGCCAATAGCATGACCAAGGCGGATGTCAACTGGTTGGTTCCCCATCAGGCCAATATCCGCATCATCCAGGCGACCGCGAAGAAACTGGATATGCCGATGGATCACGTCGTGGTCACCGTCGACAAACATGGCAATACGTCCGCCGCTTCCATCCCACTGGCATTGGACACCGCCGTGCGCGACGGGCGCATCAAGCGGGGCGACATCATTTTGCTGGAAGCCTTCGGTGGTGGCTTTACCTGGGGTTCCGCACTGGTTAAATTCTGATGGCGACTGAAATTGAGCGTAAATTCCTGCTGGTGTCGGATGATTGGCGACGACTGGCAGTCCGCGCCGAATCGTTCCGGCAAGGCTATCTCAGCAACAGCAAGCGCGCCTCGGTGCGGGTGCGGGTCGCCAATGACAAAGCCACCCTGAACATCAAGGGCATGACGATAGGGATCGAACGCCCCGAATACGAATACGGACTCCCGTTGCAGGATGCAGCGGAACTGCTGGATCAATTGTGCGAACGCCCATTGATTGAGAAAACCCGCCATTTTGTCGAGTTTGGCGGAAAACTGTGGGAAATTGATGAATTCCACGGTGACAACGCTGGCCTGGTGGTCGCGGAAGTCGAACTCGCTTCACCGGACGAAGCCATTGCCATGCCCGAGTGGGTTGGCAAGGAAGTTTCCCATTTGGAACGCTATTACAACGTCCGCCTTACCCAATACCCCTACAGCCGATGGACGGCTGAGGAACGAGGTTAATTCCACTATGTCATTTTCCGAACTCGGCCTGGCCGAGCCGCTGCTGCGCGCAATCGCAGCACAGGGCTATGCAACGCCCACCCCGATCCAACAACAAGGCATCCCTGCTGTACTGTCTGGCCGCGACCTGATGGCGGCGGCGCAAACCGGCACCGGCAAGACCGCCGGATTCACCCTGCCGATGCTGCATCGGCTGATGGCGGGCAAGCGCCCCGCCTCCAACCATATCCGTGCGCTGGTGCTGACGCCGACCCGGGAACTGGCGGCGCAGGTGGGCGAAAGCGTGCGTGATTACGGCCAGCACCTGCCGCTGACTTCCGCTGTCGTCTTTGGCGGCGTGAGCATCAACCCACAACTGATGGCGATGCGTTCCGGCGTCGATGTGCTAGTGGCCACGCCAGGCCGCCTGCTGGATCTGTATAACCAGAACGCCGTGAAGTTTTCCCAGGTGGAAATCTTGGTGCTGGACGAAGCTGACCGGATGCTGGACATGGGCTTCATCCGCGACATCCGCAAGATTCTGGATTTGCTGCCGAAACGCCGCCAAAACCTGCTGTTTTCCGCCACTTTTTCCAATGACATCGTGACGCTGGCGAAAGGTTTGCTGCACCAGCCATTACAGGTTTCGGTCACTCCGCGCAATACGACGGCGGAAACGGTGAAGCAGTCGGTGTATCTGGTGGAAAAAGCCAGCAAGACCGCATTGTTGAGCCATTTGATCCGCGCCAACCAGTGGGAACAGGTGCTGGTGTTCGCCCGCACCAAGCACGGTGCCAACCGGCTGGCGCACAAGCTGGCGGGGGATGGCATCACCGCCGCCGCCATCCATGGCGACAAAAGCCAGGGCGCGCGCACCCGGGCGCTGGGTGATTTCAAGCAAAACGCTATCCGTGTGCTGGTGGCGACCGACATTGCTGCCCGTGGGCTGGACATTGAGCAATTGCCGCATGTGGTCAATTTTGAACTGCCGAATGTGCCGGAAGATTATGTGCACCGCATTGGCCGCACCGGGCGGGCGGGTGCCAGCGGCGAAGCCATTTCGCTGGTGGAGCCGGAAGAACACGCATTCCTGAAAGGCATTGAAAAGCTGATCAAACAGGCGCTGCCGCGTGAGCAATTGCCGGAAATCACCCTGGCTCCGCGCCAACCACAGGCACCCAAAGCCACCGTGGACGCAGGCGCTGACAAACCCAAACCCCAGCATCGCCCGAAAAAGCGCCGCACCCGTTCACAAAAGAACGAAACGCGGGCGTCAGCCGGTTTGCCGCCCGTCAAGCGCACTGATGGCGCTGCCGCCAACAAGCCACGCCGCCGTCGCCCCAGCAAGCCGCAAGCAGTCGCCTGAGCTTTTGCGGGCGGGTCACTTAGGCTTCAGGCTCAGGTATTGGGTGGGATGGGCATCCATCACGTTGTCCTCCCACCCGCTGACCCTGGGGCTGATCAGGTGCTGGGTGGTGAAGAAATAGATCGGAATGATGGGCGTGTCGGCCAGCAGGATGCGTTCGGCCTGCTCCATGGCTTCGCGGCGTTTGTGCGTGTCGGCCTGGGTTTCCGCCTCCTTGATCAGCCGGTCGTATTCGGGGTTGCTGTAGCCGGTGGTGTTCATTTCGCCCACATCGGACTTGAACAGGCTGAGGAAGGTGTAGGCGTCATTGTAGTCGCCAATCCAGCTGGCGCGCACGATCTGGAATTGTTTCTGGCGGCGTGAGCTAAGGTAGACTTTCCACTCCTCGTTACGCAGATTGGTTTTGACGCCCAAGGTTTGCTTCCACATGGCGGCGACGGCGATGGCCAGTTTCTTGTTGTTGTCGCTGGTGTTGTAGAGGATTTCCAGCTCCAGCGGCTTGTCCGGGCCGTAGCCGCTTTCTGTAAACAGCTCTTTGGCCAGCTTGAGGCGGGCGGCCTTGTCGAGCGCTTTTTCCTCCATGCTTTGCTGGCCGTAGTTGTCGACGGCGGGAACCCAGCCCCAGGCGGGGATTTCGCCGGACTGGGTGATCTTTTCCGTGAGGATGTCGCGGTCAATCGCCAGCGTCAGGGCGCGGCGCAGTTTGGGGTTGTCCTTGAACAGCGGGTCTTGCAGGTTGAAGGCGAAGTAATAAGCGCCAATGTAGGGGGTGCTGCGGAATTCGTTGGGGAAATCCTGTTCCACGGTTTTGATCTGGTCGGCGGGCACATCGTAGGTGATGTCCAACTCCCCGGCGCGGTAACGCTTGAGTTCGCTGTTCTGGTCTTCGGTGGGGATGTAATACACCGTGTCGATCGGGATGTCCTTGGCGCGGCGGTAATGCGGGTTTTTCGTCAGCTTGACGTGTGCCTGTGGCTGCCATTCGCTGAGGCAGTATGCACCGTTGCAAAGGATGTTTTCCGCCCTGGTCCAATCCTTGCCTGCCTTTTCGATGGCTTTTTGCGGGGTAGGGTAGGCCATCGGGTGCATCAGCATACCGAGGAAATAGGGGGTAGGTGCCCTGAGGCGGATTTCCAGCGTGTGTGGGCCGATGGCCTTGACGCCTATCTGGGCGGGGTCTTTTTGTTCGCCTTTGTTGAAAGCTTCCGCGCCTGCAATCGGCCACAGGATGAAGGCGTAATCCGAGGCGGTGGCCGGGTCAAGCCCGCGCCGGTAAGCGAAGACAAAATCGTCGGCGGTGACGGGCGAGCCGTCTGACCATTGGCTATCGTTGCGCAGGTGGAAGGTGTAGGTTTTGCCGTCGCTGCTGATTTCCCATTTTTCCGCCACGCCGGGCTGGAGTTTGCCATCCGCGCCTTCCGTCACCAGCCCTTCAAACATGTCGCGCTCGATATTGGCTTCGATGACGCCGGAGGATTTGTGGATGTCCAGGGTTTCAGGCTCCGCGCCGTTGCCGCGATGCAGGACGGTTTCAGCCAGGGCGGCAGGGGCGAGGCACACGGCCAGCAGCAGGGCCAGCAACGGGGCGGTGAGTTTGCGCATGGTCTATTCCCGTGGTTATGGTCTTGTCCGGGCAATATAGCGGATTGGGGCGGTTAAATCTGCACTTCACGTTCACAGCGCGCGTTGATGTTTTCCGCCCAAATGGATGCGCCGACGATCAGCCCGCCGCCCACCACTAGGATGAAGCTGGGCGGGATTGCCTTGAGCACAAAGGCTTCCACGCCAAACGTGATCAGGATGGAAAGGTTGAACATCAGGAAGGCGAGAAAGCCGTCGATGCGGCGGAACGCTTCGTAGTTGAGGTGGTAACCCAATGCGCCGAGCATGCCGATGGCGATTCCCCAGCCAAGCTGGTCGGCGGGCAAGGCCAGCAGGCGCACCGGGTTGAGGCCGAACAGCAGGAAAAATAGCGGCAAGGCCAGCAGGAACATATAGAAATTCACCAACGGAATTTGCACCGGCGGCACCAGGCGGCTGTAGCGGATTTGCGCGATGATCAGCGCCACATCGGTGACGATCGCGCCCAGCGCCCACAGGTCGCCTTCCACCGTGCCTGCGGAATTGCCGCGCGCCGCATCGGCGAACAGCAGGCTGCTGCCGAGGCTGCCGAGCAGGAAAATGGCCAGCATCACCCACTGGGTGTGGCGGTGGCGCAGATAGGGGATTTGTTGCCGCCAGAACACGATCGCCACCAGCAGGGCGAATACGGGGGAAAAGTTGTTGAGCAGGATGAAATGCGTCCCGGAAGTCAGGTTGAGGCTGATGTAGGTGAAGGCGATGATGCTGATCTCGCTGGCCAGCAGCACCGGTAGCCAGTGGCTCCAGGGCAGGCGTAGCTGGCGCAGCAACGCCGGGTCCAGCGCTGCGCGGATAGCGACCATCCCGCTGGAAAACAGCAGCCCGCCAATGAAGTACAGCCCGCCTTGGGCAAAGACATTCGGGATTTTGGCAGAGGGCGAATAGCGCACAACCAGCGGCAGCAGTCCCCATACGGTAACGGCGGCGAAGCGGATCAGGTAACCGATGGCTTTCTCGCGCTGGCGGGCTTTCCAGGCGGCGTCGTGGGTGGTGGCAGGTGGCAAGGTTTGCTCCACATGGAGTTGGGAGGGGAGGAGTCTACACCAGTTTGGGATGGATGCGTTATCGAGGAAATTTTCCCATAATTTGTTGTCGCATAAACTGGAATAATGGATTATAGTCTTGTACAGTTTATGTTCATATTAGTGAAGCCAACCAGTATTACGCTACGTCCGTGCCATATACAGGGTAGTGCGGTAGCCTTGTCACTTCATTTTGATTATGCCTTGTTAAATCAGGTCGGCGGGGCTGCGGACGCTAATACCGGGCGTGTTGAGCACATGCGTATAAATCATGGTGGTGGAGACATCCGAATGCCCCAGCAATTCCTGCACGGTGCGGATGTCGTAGCCGGATTCAAGCAAATGGGTGGCGAACGAATGGCGTAAGGTGTGGGTCGTGGCGCGTTTGGTGATCCCCGCCTGTTTCACGGCACGGCGGATGATTTTCTGCAAGCTGGTTTCATGCAAATGATGGCGCCGCACCAAGCCGGTACGCGGGTCAACGCTCACGGAACTGGCAGGGAACACGTATTGCCACCGCAACTCCCGCGCCGCCTGCTGGTATTTCTGGCTCAAGGCCTCAGGCAAATACACTTCGCCCCAACCGTTACGCACATCAAATTGATGCAAACGTTCCACCAATGCCAATTGTTCCCGCAGCGCCTCCTTGAAACGTTCCGGCAGTGGCGTGATGCGGTCTTTCCCGCCCTTGGCGTTGCGGATATGCAATTGGTTGTAATCGAAGTCGATATCCAAAACCCGCAAGGTAACGCATTCCATCAGCCGCAAACCCGCGCCGTAAATCAAACCCGCCATCAGATGGTGCGTGCCCTTGAGTTGTTGGAACACCCGGCGCACTTCTTCACGGGACAACACCACCGGCAATTTGCGTTGGCGTTTTGCCCCGATAAATTCATCCAGGTCATCCAGCGGCTTTTGCCACACTTGGTTAAACAGGAACGCCAAGGCGTTTAACGCCTGCTTTTGCGTGGATACTGAAACTTGGCGTTTTAGCGCCAGGTATTCCAGATAATGTTTGACGTGTTGCCCATTCAACTCACGCACATCATTGGGTTTGTGGAAATAGAAAAACCGTGAAACCCAGTTTTGATAGGTTTGCTCTGTGCGGATGGAGTAATTTTTCAGGCGTATCGCCCGCACCAATTCGGCAATCGCAGGCTGGTAACGCTGATAAAGCGCGTTGGGGCAACGCTCCTCCCCGTCGAGTGTCGCCAACCCTCCCAACGCATTGCTGTAGTCGCGGGCAACCGTCGCATGATCCACTGCCAAAGGCTTCGCCGACTCCCGCCAGTAACCCCAGTCAAAATCCTGTGCCCATGGGAGCTTCAGCGCCAGACTAAACAGAATCCGTATAGCATCGACCACCTGCCCGAACTGCCACGCCGACAACCGGCCTTCGCGCCCCACTTTGTTCAGAAACTGTTCCACATGATGCCCGGTGTGGGTACGGATATGCTCCTCGGGAAATGCGGCAATGTACTGCTGGGTGCGCAGCACGTACCACGAAATAACACTCTTCTTAACATTTTGTTTTAGCAGGAAAAGTGAATAGTTCTCCCAAAACTCATGGGAATATGCCATTGCCGGGTTGGCAAGGCGTGATGTATGCTTTTTGTCCATAGAATCAATGCCATTGGGGATACACGGCGCATGATAATCCGGGACTATGCGGAAGGCTTTACGAACTGGATAGGTGGCCTCTGCGTGATGAATAAGCGGGGTCTTCCTAGGCCGATATTCATGAATTCCGTCTAATAAACTGTTAGACACTGTAAAAAGACTATCCATAGAACGATAGGTTTTATGGTGCTACCCCTATCTACTCCCAGCAGCCATAGGCTGTGGAAAAGGCTCCAAGACAAAAAACCTAAAAGAAAAATAAGAATAATTAAGAATTCACTTATGAAGACAAACATAGTGAACCTGAGAAGACACAGTTCTTGGACTCTATGATATGGTGGTTTTGGTGGAATTTACTGATAGTGTCTGCATGTTAATAAGTGCATGATATTATTGGATATTCTATCTCGTTGGTTAAATATATTTTAGGTGCAACTGTATAAGTTAGCATCAGGGCTGCATTACCTTATCTACCTTACCTCATTGGTGGATTTGGTGGATGTAGCCCTTTCTTTCTTGGGATACAGATAAGAGTAAATGAAATATATTAAACTTAATGAGGTTATAAAAATGACTCAAGAAAATAATACAATGCCTACTTGGAACCATTCGTATACAGAATACAAAATGGGCAATGGTAATGTCCTTGCTCAAATACCAGATGAAGTATTTGATTTTTACTTTTCTTACGATAAGAGATCTGGAATTTTAAGACGTATTCGTAATAATGATGGTTCTATAGTGCCTACAAGAAGCAGGAAAGCTATTACTTTTCAGGCTAAATTAGTAGACTCTAATGGTGATACTGCGATGTATAGGGCATCAAGGATGATATACAACAGATATGTAGGTAATATACCTAATAATATGGGTATTAAATTCAGGGATAGTAATAATACTAATTTCAGACTGGATAATATCTATGTTGATACTACTGGCATTAAATCTTCTACTGGAGAGAAATATATCCAAGTAAATGGAAACAGGTATCAAGTTGGCATATTCATAAATGGTAAAAATATACACTTCGGGACATATTGCACTGTTGAGGAAGCTATACCGGTAAGGGACTTTGTTATAGCGCGACTTGGTATTACTGATGATACAAATAATGTAGCTACTGATGCAGAAATAGATGCTGTAAGACAAGAATTAGAAGTCATGGCACGGAACAGAGTGAACATGACACCTGTGGATACGTTAAATCCTGTCCCTGTAGCTGCTGGTGATGTTGAAATGACTGAGGCATATGACGGTAGCTCTGCCACTACTGAGACGAACGTAGAAGCTCCTGACGTGGAATATACAGATGGTGAATTTGCACCAATAACACTTGGTAAAGATGGGAAGTATTCTGCAAATATTGAAGTATCTGGTAAATCTGTATCTATAGGACGGTATGGAAATATTAGTGATGCTGCTAATGCTCTTGGAAGTATTAGGTATTAAGTGCTTGTGGGTCGCGCTTGAGCGCTCCTGTGCGTCTCGTCTACTGTTTGGGTCGGGCTATAGTCGCCCTCCCTTGTGTAGTGTGTCGCGGGTTAGCCCTTTGCTATTGCGCTTTATGCGAGCTGTCTTTATCGAGGTGTTATCCGTTAGAGAGAATGGCCCGGCATTTTATAATTGCTACTGGTATCCGGCACGATTCTTCTATTGGGATAACATCTGCTATCGCAAATGAAAAAGACCAGAAAGACGCAGCAGCTACGCTCCTGCTTAGGACTCTGTAGCTAATACTGTGGATGGTGAAATGGTTAAAGTTGATTAGAGGTGAGATTCTATTATGTTCACTTCGCATCAACTTCTTTGCTGTTAATAAAGCTATTGGGACTGGTAATATCTTTGCTACGGAGAAAACTATAGGGACTAATGGTTATTTACGGCAGTTGCTACGGAGAATAATAGTATTCACTTGAGTCTTTCATCTTCGATTACCACTACGATGAAAGTGTTATGACTCAGGTATCTTTACTATCTATTCACTTATAATCAACTATCTTTATCTATATATTCTCTATCTTTAGAAGAACCCTATCCCTTCAGAATAGTATCTCGTAAACTTCGATACTCTTCGTGAAACACTCATAGTATTTAGCTCATTAGCATTCGCAATACTATTCATGTTTCCCTTTCCCTACGTTCAACATAAAACCTGTCAATAGCTTCGACAAGAACTAATTTTAAGCAAAAGTAATTAAATGGCTGTTTTAATTAATAATGTTTCCGACCAACGGTATGTTGCTATTACCAAGATTTATTTATTGCAGGGTGCTTGTGATTCCATTGGCTGCGAATATCAGCCGATAAACGGTACATTAGGGGACGTGAAAATAATTGTAGACAGTAATAAAACATCTGATAGGATGAATATATTCATTATTTGTAACTTCGAGAGTTTTACTTCATTTATCTCTCATTGGTTATGAAGCAACACACCCCGCTACGTGAAATAGTGGGGTTTTTTGTTGACGCAATCTGCGGGATTATCCAAAGATACGACCAGAGAATTTATATTCTTCCCGGATCTGTTTCATCAAGAGGTACAGTTCATTAGCCTTTTGGTCGAGATAAGTACTTATCTGTTGCTGCTGGTTTGACCCTTTGCCTAAGTTTAAGCAGGATACATTCAGTGCTGTTGCCTCATTTAGGATGATTCTAGCCTTGGTGGTGAGGGTATCAAGTGGAACTTTTGGTGTATTGGTATAGTTCTTGAACTTGCTTTGTTCTGCGGCCTGTTCTGCTCTATAGGATGCTAATTGTGCATTTCTGAGTTCGGTATAATCTGTATTCATTGGTTGAGTCTCCATTTTTCTATTCATTTTGATGTTGTTATAACCATTGCTGGCATTAATATTTATAAGCAGAGATAGGTCTTGCTGTCAAATTTGATTGAGTAACGTTTTAAATGGAAAGTATTACTGGAATTTTCCGATCAGGAACCAGGTGTTCTCATCCAAGGACATAAGCTAACGCTTATTCAGGATGCTGGTAAAACAAAGACTGCTGCTAATGCTGACAGTGGGTAGGAATGCAAATACATCCTTTTGCGTTGGCGTCTGAGTATCTTCTTAACTTCAAGACCATTATCCCTGCAATAGTTGCGTGTCTGGACTGAGAGTTTAAGAATGTTGCTATTGGTCAGGTAGGACTTTGGTAGCTTATTGTGCTTTATCATGGTTTGGATAAATTGCCTGACTGTGTAGTATTCGTTCATTTTCTTGTCATTGGAATTAGGTAGCGGCTTTATTCTATGTCATTGTTTTATAATGAGTAATTATATTCATACTGGGTTTGCAGAAATCACGTTTGTGTAAAGCGTAAGCTTTATGTCCCTGTGATGATAAAGATTCATTCATCATTAGGATTAATTTTTCTCGTAGAATAAATCCCAACCCCATAGCCTACTGTGCCTGCGGCTCCATATTTAGCCATAGTCTTCCATGAAAAGCTCGCAAATGCTCCACCTAATGCACTACCGGCTCTATTGCGCCATTTACCAAACTCTTTCTCATAAGGACTATCCTTGAGGTGGTCAAGGAATCCAGCAAGGAAACTCTTTTTAGCAGGCTTAGACGCTTCAGGTTTGCCGTATGCGTTAGCATCTGTCCCTTGTGGATGATAGATGTCTTCATGAGCAGTAGGCCATAACTTCTTGTGTCGCCACATATCGTAATTACCCATTCTACCAAGAGAATGTTCATAGTGGTTCTTGTATTCAAATGGGACAGTATCCATATCATCCCAGAGAGAACCTTTGAAGTTCGAGACTTTACGTGTTGGTTGTCTGATATTATGTGGAAAATCATTTTTGGTGCTCATATATCATACTCTATGTAATTGGATTTTCTGTTCTTGCTGTTCTTATAGGAAACTGAGTCAAGACCCAGTAAATTGTTAATGACAGTATTAGACTTGTGTTCTATTGCATCTACAGAGTCGGCTTTTACGATCTTAATTGGTGTATGAAATAGATCTTGGAAATGTTCCAGATACAAATCCTTAACGGTGTTAATGTCCGGCGCGTTTTTATAATCAATAGAGTCGTAATAAAAGTGTGCGCGATTCCTTACAAGACAGTTCAATATAAAATGTTCATAGAGTGTTAGGTACTCTGCATTGCAGTGCCGAGTTTCGTCAGGAACGGAGGCTAACATTTTTGACTCAACACCTTTATCAATTGAGGATTGCTTTTGATGGAGCTTTTAACAAGTTCCAATGCATCCATAACTGAAACAAGTTCAATTGGATTGAAGCCGTATTCAGTAATGATAGAGCCTTTGACAGTTTCAATATCATTCGGTCTGGTAATATTAAGGATATTCAGAACGTCGGATAATGAGACGTGTGCAATACCATCTACTTTGGTAAAACGTAGGGGTTGTCTGTTGAAATTTAGGTAATCAAAATTCATTTCTTTCTCTTGTTATCACGATAGTTATCTTCTGTTGGTTTTTGCTCGTCAGGATATGGGAAGCGGACATTCAGCATTAATAGTTTCTCCATAAAAGTATTTGTCTTGATTCAAGATAATATAGAATCCTATTAGAGGTCAAAAAATTATATATATATTATTCTGAGGGCAATTGATTAGCCGTAGATCCGGCTGAATTAAACTGCCCCCATACCTGCTTATAAAAGCATTGCTATTGATTGCACTCCTGGTGTGATTAACTACCGTATGTGGTTAATAAACAAGCAGGGGATATGACTTAAAACAGCCCCCTGGGTAGCTTAATAATCAATAGCTTAGGAGTAATAGCAATGAAAGCTTATCGTGAATATAACTTGAGTCCTGAAACACTATGGAATATGGTGCTTCCAGAAGTAACATTTATAGAATTCAGATTACCTCCAGAGTTAGAGGAACGTAGGTGTAAGGAACTGGCACACCTTAAGCGGACGATTATGTATATTGCCCTTGATGGTGGTGGTAAACATCGTGCCTTGAAAGCTGTGT
>NZ_JAYMYJ010000027.1:0-3870 GCF_035668035.1 Candidatus Thiothrix phosphatis
GGACACCCACGCCCCGCCACACCCGGGATCATGCCAATATACTACACCAACGCCCGGATTCGGTGTCTTGCCCGGGCCGTTGCGAGGTAGACTTGCTCGTTTAGTATGAGCAGCCGGCCAATCCGGAAGCTTCACAGTCAATAAAAACAAAGGATGCAAGTTGGATATCAAAATTTGGGACGGCGGCCTTCAAGAACAAGAGATTGAGGCAATAAAAAAAATCGGGGCGGCGTTCTTCGATGCTCCTCCTAGTGAAAACTCCAAAGCAAGAGGCGGGTCACTGCGAGATCAGCTTCAAAACAAGCTCGGGCGCAACGGCATGTTCCCTTGGAAAGGGTATGCGGGCTTCAGATTTGTCGATTCGAAGGGCAAAGAGGGTGAGTTCGATCTGGTGATCGTGACTCACTGTAATGTCATTATCGTTGAGCTGAAGGACTGGAACCATGCACCGATTACGTCGGTCGGCGACGTTTGGTTCAAAGGCGACAAGAACATGGGGCGCTCGCCTGTCAGCGTCACCAGAAGCAAGCAATACACTCTTTCCAACAAGTTAAAAAGGCTTACTCAAAGATTCACAAACAAGGGTTACACCCCGTATGTTGAATACTTCGTCGTGATGACGGGGAATTCTGATTTCAGTAAGCTTTCCGAGGTTGAACGTCGTCATACCATGACGCTGACGGACTTCCTGAAATTCGCAGACAAAAGTGTCTTCGAAAAATACTTTCACTCCACACATTCCAATGCAAAAGTACTAAATCAGGACTTCCCGATATTTGATGAATTGTTCCTGAGTGGCAACACGGCACCGAAAGCCCTGAAAATTGGTGGATACACCGCTGTCGAGCCGATTTTTGAACATCCAAATTCCATTTACAAAGAGTATCTGGCAAGTTCGGAGATATCGAAGGGTACCGAGGCGTTACTTCGGGTCTGGAATTTTAAGAACCTCGATGGCAACAAGGCGATAACCTCGCAGGGTAGGGCTGAAATCGTGTCCCGCGAGAGGGAGGTGTTGCAGTTCATCAACCACCAGAATCGAGACCTGTACAACCACTGTCTTCGCTCCCTGACCAGTTTCGAAAAGGATGAGGTTACATCGCAGTACAGCGAGGTATATGAACTGCCGCCTGGACATGTGCGGTTCAACGAATTCGTGGGCAAGTACGGTCAGTCGTTTAATCAGACCGACCGACTGAACCTCACGAAGCTACTGATTGCGAAGTTTGCTGACCTGCATGGCATCAAGATTGCCCACCGAGACATTGCAGACAATAGTCTGTGGCTGTCACCCTCAAAGGAAATTGCACTCTCTAACTTCATTTCCGCTTACCACCAGCCAATAGGTACGGTTGGCGATTATCGGAGCAGCCTTTCAGTGGGGGCTGTGGAAGTTAAAGAGATGCTGGACGATGCATCAACAACCCCATTTCAGAAGGACGTTCATGCCCTTGGGCTTGTGTCTTGGCATCTTCTGACTGCCCAACGAATGTCTCCTAAGAGTTTGGAGAACATCCAGGACGAGATTCTTTCAAGCAGCGAATGGTACGCAGGGGTCCTTCTTGGAGCAGTGTCAGGACAATTCAAGGATGCAGCGGCATTCTTCAATGCCTTGAAGCGTGCGGAGCCGCAGGGAGAGTCCATACCGACATTCGACGATTCCGAACTGGACGCTTATCGGCGCCAAATCTTCCACACGAGGCAGTTTCCTGATCTAGGCGAATTTCTGGTTTCGACCGATGACAAAGAAGTCTATGTCTCGGAAGGAAGGCTGGTTAAAGCTTGGTTCAATGTAGGTGGCAAAGGAGATGATTCAGTACGTAATTTCCGCGTTCTCACCTTCTTGAAGCGGCTGGACAAGTTAGCAGCGGTGAATCCCACATATCTGCCGCGAATTCTCGATTACGGACTCGCGGCAAGGTCGGGCAGCATGTATTTGGTGACCGACGTTGTTGATGGAACGACGTGGGCGAACGCTGCACTTGATGATGCGGACAAACTAGGGGTAATCGAGAAGCTGACAGATGCCGTCGAGCATCTTCATGGTCTCGGCATTGCGCATGGCGACCTTCACCCTGGCAATGTGATGCTGGCGAGGGAAAGCGGGAATGTGTATCTGATAGATATTCCTGACTTTTCCCACAACACCGCCGAATCCAAGAATCATCGGTATAGCCCCGAGAATATCGACGGAAGCTCTTCCGAACAGCGGGACATCTTTGCGGTACTCCGTATGTCGTGCGAGTTGCTCGGATTGGAGTGGTGCGAGGAGTCCAAAGCCTTTCCAAGAATTTCGGAAGTGGTTCAGTCGGAACTGAACGACCTAGAGTTTGGTTTCAGGGATTTGGGGCGGTTCAAAAAGGCTCTGACGACCGCAGATGAAGTGCAGGAACAGCAATTCGTCGAAATAGCACTCACTAATGTTAATGAGCCGATTACGATTTTTCCCGACAACGGGCATCTTTACGTCAAGGTGGAGGCACCGAAGCCTGGCAAGACTGATTACTCCGTGACTTTTTCTGGCATTGGGGGCTCGTTTGTCGCCTTCTACGACAAGGAACAGCGATGCTTTGTCGGAGCGAAAGCCCCTCGAATCAGATCTGATGTTCATTTCAGGGTGACGGAAGAAAGCCAATTCGAAATCAGTACGGCAATTCGCATCAAACCAGGACGACCGGCTCAGTTTTCAGGCTTGTCGGAGCATCTTGGCGATGATGACGCCTTCCATCGCTCTATCGAAATGCTCCAGATGGTTCCGCCCGAAATTGACGAATCGGGACTGAGCCAACAACTCAAAGATGTTTTCCAGAGGGCTGAAGCCTCCATTGGGGAGGAACATTCGGAAATCACTGTCGATATTTCGACACAGGCACTTTGGCGGGCAATCCTCGCCACGGAGACTGAGTCAAGCCCGAATATCGAATTGAATGGCGCCTCATTCAAGCCGTCGGACTCAGAAACCGAACTGGTACTTCCGTATGAAGCGGACGTTGACCCCTTGGGCACTTTCGCAAGCACGGATGAAGTCGAGGCTCTCCTCATTGATCAGGATGGTGCAGAAAAAGTCATCGGGGAGGTCTTCCTCAAAAAATCAGCGTTGAACGAAGTCCGCCTGAATAAGATACGCAGTTCAGCCTATGGACTTAAAGATGGCGACTCCGTCTTCTTCAGGACCAAACAAGACAGGGCTTCATACCGCAAGCGGAAAGCTGCTCTTGAAAGGCTGCTTGATATGGAAGGGGTCTTGCCTGAACTCCTCGATTTGTTCGACCCAGCCTGCAATAAGGATGCGACCCCCTACAACATTGCCGTTACTGACGAGGACTTCGCGAGATACGACCGCGAAGACCAGCACGGGAACAAGATTAGCCTCAACGAGCAGCAGCGGGAGGCTTTCACCAAACTCCTGAACTACGGTCCTCTGTCGCTTTTGCAGGGACCGCCTGGAACAGGGAAGACGGAATTTATCGCCGCATTCGTCCACTTTCTCGTTGAAAAACTGAATGTGCGAAGAATCCTGCTGGTCAGCCAGTCTCACGAAGCGGTCAATACGGCTGCCGAGCGGATAAGAAAGCACTGTGGGAGATTGGGGACTCCGCTTGAGGTTGTCAGATTCAGCAACCGAGAAGGCGCGGTTTCGCATGGTCTGAAAGACGTGTATTCCCATGCCATCACCGCAGAAAAGCGCGAGTTGTTCAATGCCGAATACCGCTACCGCGCTGCAGCACTATCGGATGCTCTAGGTCTCGACGCCGAATTCATCTCCAAGGTCGTCGAGGCTGAGTTGAAGTTGTTCAAGCAGATTGACCATCTCGAATTGGCGTTGGTGTAGTATATTGGCATGATCCCGGGTGTGGCGGGGCGTGGGTG
>NZ_JAYMYJ010000028.1:0-22016 GCF_035668035.1 Candidatus Thiothrix phosphatis
CCCGCTCGCAGGTGACACTGCCAGCGGGGCTTTTTTATGCGCGCAAACTTTGCGCCGGGGGCGGGCTGAGGTCAGCAGGCAAAGTTTGTCAGCCATTTGGATACGCGCTTCAGGGTTTGCTGAAACTGTTCATGCCTGACTGGCTTCGTCAGGTATGTTGAGGCTCCGGCTATGACACCTTGCACTTCGTCTAGGGGAGAGGTTTTTCCGCTGAGCATGATGATCGGCATTTTTTTCATGGTTTTGCGGGCGCGCATTTGTCTGCAAACTTCATAACCGTCAATACCGGGCATGACAATATCAAGAAATACAAGGTCATATTGCTTATGCGCTGATTTTTCCAGGGCTTCTTCACCGGTTTCGGCAAATTCCGCCTTGATTTTGGCGGCGCGTAATTCCAGTTCCAGTTGTTTACGGATGGAGGCGCTGTCATCAACCACTAAAGCAGTGTATGTGTAATCGTCTGGAGTGAGCGCCGTTTCTATTGCGGCATCGGTGGCGTCTTGTGTGATAGGTTCCGGATCGCTTATCGTTTCTTCAGCTTCGCTGTTTATGGATGGAGCTTCTTCCGGCTGTGTTGTTGCTATCGGTGCTGTGTTTGTGGCTTCTGTTGATTCAGTTTCAGGGGCGGTTGAGTCAGATTCTTGAGGAAGGGGCGTTGATTCTTTTTCACTGACGGATGAGGGAGTTTCTGTGACTATAGGGCGTGACTTGAGCAAGTGAACCGCATCATCAAGAATGCGCATCACGCGTGTGACCAATAGCGGGCGTTGCAACACCATGTCACAAGGCAATACAGATTCGCCGATGCGGATGCTCAAGGCGGGGCCGGTAGGGAGTTGGACGTTTTCCAGTGTGATGATGATATGGGCGTTGTCAGGGTCAGGGTGGACGCCGTAGTTTTTGCCTTGTGATGCAGCAAATGTGATGACACGCTGTATGACCGCCTGATCTTTCTCCGGTAATTCAAGCAAACATATGCCGATTGTTTCTGGTTTCATTATGAGTTTTCTCCACACCGCATGTTAGGCGGCCAATTGTATCCTGAGCCATTTGTTCAAGTACGTTTGCAGGGTGTCATGGCTGACGGGTTTGCCCAGGTAATCATTGACGCCCGCTGCTTGCGCCATCTGTTTGTGTTTCTGGGTGCTGCGCGAAGTGATCATGATAATCGGGAGATGACGTTTTTCAGGCCAGATGCGGATGGCTTGTGTCATTTCCAGGCCATTCATGCGGGGCATTTCCAGATCAGTCAGGATCAGCTCTATAGCCTGGTCATGCAGATGTTGCAATGCATCCAGCCCATCAATGGCAGTGATAGGCAGATAACCCATTTGCTCAACCATCAGGCTGAGTGATTTACGGTTGCTGAGGGAGTCATCAACAATCAGGATGCGCGGCCGTTGCAGTGTGGCGGGTCGGCTTACGTTGCCAGTGTTGTTCAACTCCAGCAATCCGTGTTCGAAATTGCGCAACAAACGTAGCATGTCAAGCACGGGAGCCACAGCGCCATTGGCCAGAATGCAGGCTCCGCTGACCCCTTGGGTCAGGTTTAGCCAAGGCGCAAGGCTCTTGACCACAATGTCGCGCGGCTGCAAGGCCTCGTCGACATGCAGGGCATGGAGCCTGTGTTCGCTTTCAACCAATAGTAAGGAATGGCCCTTGCGTAAATCCGGTGGGTCAGCTTGCCAACCCAATAAACGTGCCAGTTGCGTCACTTCCAACCGTTGTCCTTGATGATTGATGCGCCAAACACCTTGGTCAAGGATGTGTTCGTCAGCCGCCGCGTATTGCAATTGCTGGATGGTGTTGCCGGGAATGGCGACGAGCCTGCCAGCCGCGTGCACCAGCAGGGCATTGGTGGCGATCAGCGTCAGGGGAACCTGGATATGGAGGGTTGTGCCCTGTCCGGGCGTACTGCTGATATGCAGCAGCCCTTGCAGGTTTTCAACAGCAGTCCGCACCACGTCCATGCCGACTCCGCGCCCGGATATTTCGCTCACCTGATCGCGGGTTGTGAAGCCAGGCTCCAGGATGAGCCGTAATGTATCTTCTTCATTCAGCTCAGAATCTGCTTTGATCAGGCCGCGTTCAATGGCGCGGGCGCGGATGCGTTTGCTGTCCAGCCCTTGCCCATCATCTTGCAGGGTCAGATGAATCTGGCTGCTCTTTTGTTCAAAGCGCAGTGTGATTCGCCCTTCCTGCCCTTTACCCAGCGCTTGGCGCTGTTCGGAAGGTTCAATGCCATGGTCGACCGCATTGCGCAGCATGTGCAACAGGGGCGCAGTCAGACCTTGCAGGATGTCGGTGTCGATTTGCAGGTTCTGGCCGTAAATGCTGATGTTGGCTTGCTTGCCGGTGCGGCGGCAGGTTTCACGCACGGTGCGTTCCACCCGCGCCACAATGCTCTGTACCGGAACTAGCCGGGTGCGCAGGATGGTTTCACTAAGCTGGCGCTGCAAACGCTGCTGCTGGTAAATCTGTTCGGAAATCTGGCGGATTTGCTGTTGCAAGCTGCGGGTCAGCTCCCGGTTGTCGGCGATGGATTCGGTCAGCAAGCTGGCAGTGCTGTGCAAGTCGTTATAGGCCTCCAGCTCAAGCTGGTCGAAATGGCTGTCCGGGCTGTTGGGCGGCGAGGCTTGGTGGGCAAGTTGTGCGTTTGGGTTGGCGGATTGCTGGTCGATGGTTTCACCCAATGCGTCCAACATTTGGCGGATATGTTCATCCTGCCGTTGCAGTTGCTTGCCGAAGTTGAGGGTGTGCTGGGCATGCTCCGCAATCTGGCTGGTGGAGGTTATCAGTTCCCCGGCAAGATTGAGCAGGCGTTGGATAGTTTCCATCGGCACGCTGAGGTGGGTGCTGCCGCTGCGTGTTGCAGGCGTGGCATCGGCGGTGGCGTCATCATCGGCGGCGTCATTGCCGGTAATGAAGTCTGGTAGGGCGGGCGGCGTTGTCGGCCACAGGATTTCCGGCTCTATCCCTTCTGGAATTTCTTGCGCAACAGGCTGTTCTGCGGCAAGGCGTTGCTCCCATTCATCCATCGCTGTCAGCAAGGCGGGGTATTCGTCCGGCAACGGCTGGTGTTCCTGCAAGTGGTCGAACAGGGCTTCCAGGCAATCGGCGGCGGCCTCCAGGGTTTCGCCAAGCCCGTTAGGCAACTGGCGGGCGATGTTCAGGTCGAGGATGTCTTCCAGCCGGTGGGTGAATGCGGCGATCGCAGTGACGCCGACCACGCCGCTGGCCCCTTTGATGGTGTGGGCCAGCCGGGCAGCGTGGCGCTTTTGTTCCGGTGAGCCGCCGCCTTTGGCGATGAGGTGGATCAGGCGGGAAGCTTCGGCAATCTGGCCGGGGGTTTCCTGTAGGTAGGCCGCCAGCAGTTCCGGGTGGATGTCAGCGTCCCAAGCCAGCGGATTGGTGTGGCCGTCTGTTTCCGGCTGGCTGCTGGCTTCATCTGCGTTGGCGGATGCCGCCGCAGCGGGTTCGTCTCCTGCTGCTTCGGTGGTGGTTTCCTGGGCGTTCAGGCGCAGGTCGAGAAGCAGCTTTTCCAGCATTGCGGGTTCAGGCGGCTCCGGCCACGCCTCATCCAGCAATTCGGCGGTGAGGGAGGGAAGGTGGGCAAGCTCCTCCGGTTCGCGCAGGGCGATGGCCGTCAGTTCAATCCAGCCAAACAGTTGCCCGCCTTGCAGGAGTTCCAGGATGGCTTCAGGCAACGCCTGAAAGCTGGCCAACATGCCTTGCACCCATTCCGCTGTTTGTTGCACGCCTTCCCGGCCATACAGCGCGGCGGCCATGCTGAGGCGTTCGTATTCGGCGAGGCAACTGGCGGCGACGGCGGCGATTTCCTCCGGTTCCGCCGCCAGCGGGTTCAGGCTGGAAAGTTGCAGGGCGACATCTTCCAGCTCTTCGGCGAAGGCGATGGCGTCATCCATGCGCTCAGGCTTCCAGCTTGAAAACGTTGACCGATTGCACCAGCCGTTGGCTGTATTCGGCCATGTTCCGGGTCAGGCCGGTGAGGGAGAGCAATTCCTTACCGGTGGACTGGGTGGCTTCCAGGATGCGTTCGGCGCGGGTTTGCAGGTTTTTGCTGATGGCGGCTTGTTCAGCGGAGGAGAGGGCGATGCTTTCGACCGATGTGACCAGTTCGTTGGTGGTTTCCAGGGTGGCCTGCATTTGCTGGGCAGCCTCTTCGGCCAGGGTGGAACCGCTCACAACCTGCTCAATGGTGTGCTCCATGGTGGCGATGGTGGTGTTGGCCTCCTGCTGGATATTATGCACCAGGGTGGCGATCTGGTTGGTGGAGTCGCGTGAGTTTTCCGCCAGCCGCTGGATTTCTTCCGCGATCATGGAGAAGCCGCGCCCCGCCTCGCCTGCGGCGGTGGCCTGCATGCTGGCATTGAGCGCCAGCACCGTGGTGCGTTCGGACAGGTTGTTGATAACGTCGATGATCTGGCTGATTTCCTGGGAACGTTCGCCCAGGCGTTTGAGGCGTTTGCCGGTTTCCTGCACCGTGGTGCGGATGCTGGACATGTTTTCCACGGTGCGCGATACGGTTTCCTGCGCATGGCGGGTTGTGCTGGAGGTGGTGTCGGCAACCTGGTTGGCCTGCTGGGCGGACTGGGCGATGGCGTCCAACCGGTGCAGGATGGTGTCAAGTTGGGAGGCGGTTTCTTCAGCTTCAGTCTGTTCCAGCCGCGCGAGTTTGTTGACCTCAAGCGCGTAGTAGTTGACATCCTGGGAGGCTTGTTCCACCGAGGCGGCGACTTCGCGCACCTGTTTGAGCACGTCGCTGGTGTCTTCCGCCAGCTGGTTGATGGCGTCGGCGAGTGGGCCGGTGGCGTCTTCCGTCACTTTGGCGCGCACGGTCAGGTTGCGTTCGCTGAGGTCGAAAACGGCGTCCAGCAAGGAGCCGACCGATTGGTTGAGCTGCTGGTGGTCACGGTCGATCTGTGCTTGGGTGGCAATGCGTTCTTCCACCATTTTGTCGAAATTATAACCCAGCTCGGCGAGCTCATTCTGGCCTTCCAGGGCGACCCGCGCCGCCAAGTCACCAGCGGAAATTTTACGTACCGTACTGATCAGCTTGGCGATGGATTGGTCGATGGATTGGTAGATGTAGTAGCTAAGTAGCGCGGCGACCAGTGTGCCCAATAAAATCAGGCTGATCGTTGCTGTCAGGAAGTGCTGGGTGCCGTTTCCCGCTGAGGTAAGGGTGGTTCCCACCTTGTCAACGTCGCGGTCCACTTCCTTGTAAAGTGTGTTGCGCAATGGCTGGGTGTCGCTGCGCAACCCATCCATGAGGTATTGGCGGAGCCGTTCATTGTCTTTGGATTTGAGTATGTCTTCGCTTTTCTTGATCACTTCAACCAGTTTCTCAGCTTCACTGATCGCTTGCTGGCTTTGTTCATCTTGCCGGGCGACATCGTTTGCCTTGGCATCCTTGTAACGCGGGAGATGGAGGCTTTGCAGGTCGGATTCCAATTTGGTCATTTGTTGCAGGCCTTCTTCCCATGAGAGGCCGCCAAGTTGCACTTCATATAACAGCGTGATGTGGTCACGTTGCAAACGGCGGATCAGTTTGTTGCCTTGGTCAATGGCGGCGATCCTTTGGCTGACTTCCTGCAAAGCCACACGGTTCTGGTTGAGGGCGATGATGGTGAAGGCACCGGTGACGAACAGGATGAGCAACGGGGCCAGAATCAGCAGGTAAATCCGGCGGGCGACTGACAAGTCTCTGAATATATTGGAAAATTTAAGCGCCATTCTGGTTTCTGTCTCCCTTGCTTGAATCAGGTTGGGTCTGGGTTTCTGGTCATGTTGCGTTGGATGTGCCGCAATAATCTGCCGTGGTCGGCGGCCAGCAGGGTTTGGCCGTCATGATACAGGATATGGGGAATCCAGCCGGGCAATGTTTCGCTATTGTGTTCCGTCAAGTCTTCCCGGCTCAGTTTCAAATGACGCGGGTAGCCATCGCAACTCAACACGACCGGCGGAAACTGCGGGTGCTGGAAAAACAATAACTGGCAGTTGTCGGGCATGGGTTGACCCAGCACAACCCTGTGCATGTCGATGACCGGGTAAAGGTCGCCGCGTAAGCTGATAAGGCCTGCGCACCAGTCAGGCGCGAAAGGGACTGGATAGACGGTGGTCGCCGTCAGGATTTCCGCCAGGATTTCCGGCTCCATCAGGATCAGGTTGGTGCCAATGCGGTAGCAAAACCGGCTGACGGTTTGGGCAAGGGCAGGCGCTGCCTGCATGGCGCTCGTTTGTTGTAGGCTTCCCACGCTGGTCTCCCTCGCCAGAATAAGGGGTTCTCTTCCGCTGGAATGTTGGGATGTATCTTAGAATGCAGCGATTTGCTGCAAGACATCCTCATCCGTATAAGGTTTGACGATATAGGCATTGGCACCGAGTTTTTGCGCCCACTGCTTGTCTACCGAGTTGGATTTGCTGGAAATCATGACCACCGGTATCGACTTTGTGGTGGGGTTGCGCTTCAGCGCGCGGCATGCCTGATAACCGTCGCCGTCTTCCATCATGATGTCCAATATGACCAGGTCTGGCAACTGGCTTTCTGCCAAAGCCCTGGCTTCGTTGCCCGATTGCGCAGGTATGACCTGATAACCCGCAGTTTCCAGAATGCGGGTAAGGTTAACGCGTTCGGTAGCGGAATCGTCGGCAATCAATATTTTGCGGATTGCGGGGTTGTTTCCGTTCACACTCGGCATATTGCTCCCTCGGGGGTGAAGTCAATTACGGGCTGCTTCTTGCTGGGTTTGTTGTCAGCCTCGGTGGACAATAACTGTCACTTACATTTATAGTCAACTAGATTCTATTGGGCAAACGGATTTCTGTTTTTCCGAAGCTGCGCCTGCAAGTTGGTAAAGCTTGTCGCTACCCGGCAATTCCGTCATAATCGCCCGTTCATATCGCAATGGTGGCCTGTGTTGGTCCTCCCGCGACGATAGGTGGTGAACCCCGTCAGGCCCGGAAGGGAGCAGCGGTAACTACTGATTCGGGTGCCGGGATGTGGCTGGCGCAGGCTGCCGCCCACTCAAATCTCCATAATCATCCCATGAGTTATCAGGTACTTGCACGAAAATGGCGGCCCCAGGACTTCCAGCAAATGGTAGGCCAGGCGCATGTGCTGCGCGCCCTGATGAATGCGCTCGATGGGAATAATGGCCAACAACGCCTGCATCACGCCTACCTGTTCACTGGCACCCGTGGGGTGGGGAAAACCACCTTGGCGCGTATCTTCGCCAAATGCCTCAATTGTGAAACTGGCGTCACCGCCACACCTTGCGGGGAATGCCGCAGTTGCAAGGAAATCGCCGAGGGCCGTCATGTCGACCTGATTGAAGTCGACGCCGCTTCCCGCACCAAGGTGGAAGACACCCGCGACCTGCTGGACAACGTCCAGTACGCGCCGACCCGTGGCCGCTTCAAGATTTACCTGATTGACGAAGTGCACATGCTCTCCGGGCACAGTTTCAACGCGCTGTTGAAAACGCTGGAAGAGCCGCCGCCGCACGTCAAATTCCTGTTCGCCACCACGGATCCGCAAAAGTTGCCGGTCACCATTTTGTCGCGTTGCCTGCAATTCAACCTCAAGCGCATGCCCGCCGACATGATCAGTGGGCATCTGGCCAATGTGTTGGAACAGGAAGGCATCCCGTTCAGCGACACTGCCTTGCGGTTGCTGGCGCGGGCGGCGGATGGCAGCATGCGGGACGCCCTGAGCCTCGCCGACCAAGCGATTGTCGCGGGCGGCGGCGCGGTCAGCGAAGAAGATGTGCAGGATATGCTGGGCCTGCTGCCGCATGAGCACCTGGTCAGCTTGCTGCAATCGGTGGCGGAGGATGACGGCGGGCGGATGCTGGCGACGGTGGCGCAAATGGCGCAGCTGACGACGGATTTCACTTCGGCGGCGGACAGCCTGATTTCCCTGCTGCATGCCGTCGCCTTGCAGCAGGTGGTTCCGTCCGAGGAGGCGGACGCCGATGTCGCCGCCTTGGCGAAGCTGTTGTCTCCGGCAGATGTGCAGCTTTACTACCAAATGGCGCTGCATGGGCGGCGGGATTTGCCGCTGGCGCCTGATCCGCGCAGTGGGTTTGAAATGTTGCTGTTGCGGATGCTGGCGTTCCGGCTGGATGATGGCAAAACCGTACAACCTGAAAACCGCCCGGTGCAAGCCGAGAAAAAAAAAATTCTGAGTGAAGACGCCCCCGTGCGCGCGGTTAGCCCTACCCCCGTCGAGAAAAAGGCTCTCCCCGTTGTTCCCCCACAGCCCTTAGCCGCGGCCAAGGTTGATGCGCCCGCCAGCATTGTCCCTGACAGGGAAGTGCCTGCCGCGATCATCCCCTCCATAGCACCATCCCACAATGACTGGCACACCATCTTGCCCATGCTGGGCCTTTCCGGCATGGCGCTGCCGTTGGCGCAACATTGCCTGCTGGAGTCCGTGACGGACGAACACCTGACCCTGTTGCTGGATGAAAGCGGCTCCAGCCTGCAAAGCCCGCGCGCTGAAGCCCAACTGGCGGAGGCGCTGGCCAAACATTATGGGCGCGGACTGAAACTGCTGTTCAAGCTGGTGGCGTTGACAGAGGAAACACCGGAAAAGCGCAGCCTGCGCCTTGCGGCGGAACAGCAGGCGGAGGCAGAGGATTCCATCCGCAATGACCCTTTCGTCCAGCAATTGCAGGAAACCTTTGGGGCGGCCATAGTGCCGGGCAGCATCCGTCCGCGCACAGAAGCGGGTAAAGTGTAGTAAACTGCGTTCCATTAACCAAAAAACTGAGGAAATAACATCATGATGGGTAAAGCTGGACTCGGCAACCTGATGAAACAGGCGCAGAAGATGCAGGAAAACATGCAGAAGGCGCAGGAAGAGATTGCCGCGATGGAAATTGCCGGGCAGTCCGGCGGCGGGTTGGTTGCCGTTGTCATCAATGGCAAACATGAATGCAAGCGCGTCACTATTGACCCCAGCCTGTTTGAAGATGACAAGGATATGATCGAGGATCTGGTGACGGCGGCTTTCAATGACGCCGTGCACAAGGTGGAAGAGGCCACCCGTGACCGCATGTCCAGCGTCACTGCCGGGATGCCGATGCCGCCTGGCTTCAAGATGCCGTTCTGATCCATGCACGGATCATCGCTGCTGAAGGAACTGGTCGACGCCCTGCGGTGCTTGCCGGGCGTGGGCGCGCGCACGGCCCAGCGGATGGCTTTCCACCTGCTGGAGCACGACCGGCGCAGTGGCGAACGGCTGGCGGATGTGATGGGAAGGGCGATGCGTGAGATTCGCCATTGCTCCCGCTGCCGCACCCTGACCGAGCACGAAACCTGCCGGATTTGCGCCAATCCGGCGCGGCAAAAGGAATTGCTGTGTGTGGTGGAGCACCCTTCCGATGTGGTGGCGGTGGAGCAGGCAACAGGCTACCGTGGCTACTACTTCGTGCTGGGTGGGCGTTTGTCGCCATTGGACGGCATTGGCCCGGAAGACATTGGCCTGGATGTGCTGGAAGCCCGCCTGGATGAAGGCGAGGTGCAGGAAGTCATCCTCGCCACCAACCCGACGGTGGAAGGCGAGGTCACCGCACACTATATCAGCGGGCTGGCGGCCAAACGCCATATTCCCGCGTCACGCATCGCCCATGGTGTCCCGGTCGGCAGTGAGTTGGAATACGTCGACAGCGGCACCCTTTCCCACGCCTTTGAAGGGCGCAGGAAATATTGAGCGCGAATTTTCAAAACGGCGCAAGCCGCCGCCACAGCCTGTGCAACCTTCTCAATTAATAGTGGCTGCTATGCTTAACACTTTGGTTTCACCGTTGGCGAGGTTGCCAATCATCCAGACCCCTGTCGTGTGGTTGTAGACTTGGGAGCCGTATACCGCTAGCCCGTTATCGCTGACATAAGAAACCCCTGCTGGCAGGTTGTCCGTGACGGCTATATTGGTGGCGTTGTTTGGCCCTTTATTGGTGGCGCTGAGGGTATAAATCACTGTGTCGCCCCGTTTGGCAGCGCTTTTATCGATGGTTTTGTTTAATTCAATATCAACTTTTGGGGGAATTGGTTTCAAGGTGTTGGTGACCGCAATGGTTTTCTGTTGTCCGCTGACAATGCTGACTGTCTGTGAGGGGGAATATTGGGCCGGGTCATAGGTGAAACCTGCCGGAGCAGTCGGGGCCGTTTCCGTCACCGTACATTGGGTTCCGGAGGGAATGGCGTCAGATTCATACGTTTCCCCATTGTGCAGCAGGATGCCGGTTTTGTCGTAGAGCGTTCCCGCGCAATCGAGTTTGAAGCTGAACGCCTGCGGGTCGCTGCCTCCCGTCACTTGCTTGCTGATGCGTACAGTCCCTGAAGGCGCGGAAACCCCCATCCACACCCGGTAACCGATACTGACATAGCGGTTCTCTGCGGGCAGCTCCATCCTGAAGTCGTAGCGGGAGTCCGTCACGGAGCCGAAAGCAGACGCCCGCCGCAGGATCGCAGTGTCGGGGGCGGAAGGGGACAAGGCTGTTTCATGCCGGTTCCCTGTCGTATCAAACATGCCCCATGGGTTGCCGGTTTCTTGCCCGACCTGGGCGTAGTGGCCGGTTCCGCCATAGCCGGGGATCAATGCCCCACCCGGATTGGAATTGTGGATGCCGCTGCTGTTGACGGTCGCCAGCACAGGCTCACCGCCTTGCAGGTTGCTGGTTGGGTAATCGGTGTAGGTCTGGTTGGCTTTATCCCAGTACATTGCCTTGTAGAGTTCATCTTCCAGCGGCAGGCGCGGGCCGGGGTAGGCTGCGTTGAACGCCGTAATCGGGCGGTTGCCCAGTGGTGAACCAGACTGGGCAAAGGTGAATGCCCCCTGCTCAATGTTGCCGGTCGCCAGCCAGTTCATGTAGCGGGCGACCCGGTTGAGCGACAGCCAGTCAATCGGTATTTTGGCCGCCTTTGCCGCCGTCATGTTCATGCCATCATCAGTAAAGGCCGTCACCTTCCAAGGCGGTGTTGCAGAGCTGTTGTAGGTATAGGCGGAGTAGCAGTAATCATTGCCGCAACTGGAGTCAATCGGCTCAAAGCCCATGGTGTTGTTTGGGTCAACGGCATTAAGGAACGCCACCCAGTCGCCAACGGTGATCTGGGTGGAGCTGACCCGATATTTGTAGTTGACGCCGCCGTAGCCTGACCGGGAGTCGTCACCGTTGCCTGGGTCATCGATCAAAACAAAGCTGTTGACGAAGGAGGGGGCGGGCACGCCTGGCGGTAATGTCATGGAGTCTGCTGCGGCATCCCCAACAGCCAACAACGTGGCCGCCAGAAAAATCCACGCTGGCGTGGTATGGCTGATTTTTATCATGGTTTTTGCCCGATTGAGTAAGCTTCTTATTAGTAAAGATGTTTAATGTTGTTGTTTTCACGGCCGTGATCATAAGTTGTCCCTTTCCAGTTACAACTATAAATAATGATTGAATAGTATTCAATAGAGCAAGAAAGATATTTTATGATGTTGCTTATGGAGCCGCCTTGGCGTCACTTCAGGCAACCCTTTGGGAAAGGGTGATGTACGGTGAAAAATCATATACCATGCGGCGGTTAGGCGGCTTCTTTTTGCACAAACCTGAAGAGCGGAGAAAGTATTGATGAGCAATTGCCTATTCTGCCGGATTGCGGCAGGCGAGATTCCGGCAAAAATTGCCTACGAGGATGGGGATGTGGTGGCCTTCCATGACATCAATCCGCAAGCGCCATTGCATGTGCTGGTGATCCCGCGCAGGCACATCGCCACCATCAACGACCTGACGCCTGCTGATGCGGAATTGGTGGGCAAGCTGTATCTGGCGGCGCAAAAGGTGGCGGCGGATGCCGGGTATGCGGAAGAAGGCTACCGCACGGTGATGAATTGCGGCGCAGATGCCGGGCAGACCGTCTTCCATATCCATCTGCATGTGCTGGCGGGACGCCGCCTGAGCTGGCCGCCAGGCTGAACGGCGCATCCTGGACAACGACACAATACCGGGGCTGAAAAATGAATAGACATCTGGGCATGGGGCTATGCCTTGTTTTTTTGTGGCTGGCGGGATGTGGGGATGACAAGCCAAAATCCGTCACCTTGCCAGTAGCCGACAAGTTCACGGACACCAGCGCGCTGGCACAGCCGGTGGCGCGCGAGGATTTGCAGGCCAAAATTCCCGAATTGGCGGCTTATTGGGAAAAGGTGCGGCAGGCCTTGCAGGCTGACCCGCCAGTCTTGCTGCTGGATGGGCATGAGTTGCCCGACCCTCAGGCGCAGTCGGCGCAAAAGCTGGCGGTCGCCCATCCCGAATTCCTCAAATTCACCCGCGACCCCAAAACGGGGGAAGCTTTGCGTAATGAAATCATGACGGTGCGCAAGGCGTTGCCAGTGGATTTCAACGGTAACGCTGGGCCGTGCGCGCAGGCGGAATGCTGGCGGGTGGAGATGTACAGCCATTTCGACAACGCTTCCACCATCGCCTTTGTGGATGTGAAGGGGGAGCGGGTGTTGGGGGTCAGCCGCCAGAACTATGCGCAACCGGATTTGCCGCAGCATCTGGTGGATCTGGCCGCGAAAATTGCGGGCGCGGCACCGGAAATCCAGGCCATTTTGCAAGACCGCGACCGCCAGCCGGACAAAAAAGAGTTCAAGACCGCCTTGCAGGACTCCATGTGCGAACGTTCCCACCATTTGTGCGTCGCCCCCACCTATGTGTTTGCAAACGATGCGCTCTGGGCGATTGTGGATTTGACCGACGGCAAGCTGGTCGGCTCCCGTTGGACGGATCTCGGCTCCAGCGGCCCGCGCACGGTGGTGACGGAGCGTAGCCTGGAAAATGAAACCACCTTCCGCAATTACTGCGAAAAAGTGAACTCGCTGGCGCAGGCTGGTTGGAGCATGGATTATGTCATCACTGGCTCTGACGGCTTGCAGCTTACCAATGTCAAGTTCAATGGCAGGCCGGTGTTGAAGAACGCCAAGCTGCTGGACTGGCATGTCAGTTATTCCTCGCGTGAAGGGTTTGGCTACAGTGATGCGATTGGTTGCCCGTTGTTCAGTTCGGCGGTGGTGATCGCCTACGATGGCCCGAAGACCGAACCTATCGTCAAGGATGGCCAGGAGGTTGGGTTTGCGCTGGTGCAGGATTTCCGCCAGCCACCATGGCCGACGCCTTGCAACTACCGTTATGTGCAGCGTTTCGAGTTTTACCGGGATGGCCGTTTCCGGGTGGCGCAGGCTGATTTCGGGCGTGGCTGCGGGACTGATGGCATGTACCGTCCGGTCGTGCGTATCGACCTGGATGTGGGCGGCGCGGGTGCGGCTGATTCGGTGGCGGAATGGGATGGTGCCGGGTGGAAAAACTGGGACAAGGAGCAATGGCGTTTGCAGGATGATGCCAAACTGACTGCCGAAGGTTACCAGTACCGGGTGACTGGCCAGGATGGTGGCGGTTTTTATGTCGAGCCGGGGAACGGCCAGTTTGGGGATCAGGGGCGTGGCGACCATGCGTTCACCTATTTCAGCGCCTATAAGCCGGAGGAAGGGGAGCAGGATACGGTGACGCTCGGCTCTTGCTGCAACAAGGATTACCGCCAGGGGCCGGAACATTTCATTGAACCGGCTGAACCTTTGCAAGGCAAGGATGTGGTGCTGTGGTATGTGCCGCAGATCAAGAATGATGGCGATCCGGGCAGCGAATATTGCTGGGCGGATACACGGGTAAAGGACGGCGTACAGAATATCGAAGTGTGGCCTTGCTGGTCAGGGCCGATGTTCGTGCCGGTCAAGGCAGGCGGGTGACGGTCATGCGTAATGTTGCTGTTCTAATGGGTGTGGCGTTGGCGCTGAATGGTTGCGGCAAGCCGGATATGGGCGATTTCACGCCCGGTGTGGCAGATGCCTGCCATGCCATGCCTGGTTTCATCCGCAACACCGGCTTGGGCGGCCAGGTGGCGATTGACACGCAACAGCGTGGTTACACCGGCATCCGTTTGCTGAATGCGCAAACCGGCCAGTCGTGGAGCCATCCAAGCTGGGATGACGCCGGGCATGTGGGGGCGTTTGTGCGTGACCGTGACGGGAATATTTACATTGCCCCCACGCCGGAAGTCAGCCTGGCCGAAAACCCCCCTGCCTTGCAGAACCGCATCTACCGGATTGACGCGCAAAGCGGGGAAATGGCCTTGTGGCTGGAACTGCCGTCGGCTGCCCCGCCATCCCCCGCCAATCCGTTTGGGGTGATGGGGCTGTTTTACGATTGCGACACCAATAGCCTGTACGCCACGTCGCTGGCTGGCTCCAAGCCTGGGCAGGCGTTGGGGCGGGTGTACCGTATCGATGTCGCCCGCCAACAAGTGGTGGGGCAATTGGAGAACACCGACGCAATTGGGGTCGGCGTTTTCAATGGGGTGCAACACAAGCGGCTGTATTGGGGGTCGGCGCGTTCATCGGATGTCTATTCGGTTGCGCTGGACGCCAACGGGGATTTCACCAGCGATGTGCGCCACGAATTTGCGCTGGCGACATTATCGGGCGGCAACACCACCAGTGTGCGCAAGATCGAGTTCGGGAAAGACCGGCAAGGGCAGTATCTGTTGCAGGCCAAAGAGGTGGAGTTCGGTTTCCGGTTGATGGCGGAAAACAACCTGCATAGGCGGATTTATCTGTTCCGTTATGGGCCAGCGGATGACAAGTGGTCGTTCATGGATTCTATTCCAGAGCAATAGGCCACATACCGATCCTCAGGTTTTGCTTGTTGGCAGCGGCATATCCATATTAAATTTTGTACTGGCAAAAAAATAATGGATGGGGCACATGCATACAAGAGGCATTCTTCGCCGGTGGTGGCGGAGTCTTGGGGTTGGTATTCTGCTGATCTTTTCGCAGGCTGTTCATGCCGACATTTCTGGTAAGGTCTTCCGTGATTTCGATGGTGATGGGGTTCTTACCGCGAATTCCAGTTTCAATGAGGTGGGGATGGCGGGCGTCACTGTCAGGGCGTTTGACGCCACGGGCGTGGAAAAAGCTACTGCCGTTTCGGCGTCCGATGGCTCTTATTCGCTGGCTGGGTTGGCAAATGGCGCTGATTACCGCTTGGAGTTTTCCTGGCCGGAAAGCTGGCTTAAATCCGGCGCGGCAGGTGGCACTGCTGTGCAATTCGTCAAGGATGGGGCTACGGGGGTGGATTTTGCAGTCCTGAACCCGGATGATTTCAGCAATACGACCAACCCTTACCTTGTGATCCCCCAGTACATCAATGGTGATTCACAGGCATCTGGCACGATTGCTGACCAGGCGGGGTTGTTTGTGTTCCCTTATGGCGCGACGAGTGCCGACTATACCAACCAGACTCCTGCACCCGTAGTCAAGGCAACCATGGGCCAGATTGGGGCAACCTGGGGCACCGCTTTCCAGCGTAGTACCCAGACACTCTATACATCAGCCGCCCTGCGGCGTTTTGTTGGCTTCGGGCCTTTGGGGATTGGTGGTATCTACAAGGTTGACATGAGCGACCCGACGACGGCCAGTAGTGGTTCCCTCAATTACATTGATGTGAAAAGTATCGGCATTCCAGTGGGCGATAGTCCGCGTGATGCTACGTCCTGTAATAGCTTGGCAACCGATATGACACAGCCCGCCCACGATATTGCGGCGGCGGAGCAAATCGGCACGATCGGCATTGGTGGCATTACCATGGACAATGAACATAACCGTTTGTGGCTGGTCAACATGGCGGATAAAAAACTGTATGGCATTCAGAATGTCAGCCCGGCCACTACCCCGACAGCGGCTGATGTGTTGGGTGGGTATGGCATTGCCTTGCCATCTGGGTATGCCTGCCAAAATGGGGAGTTGCGCCCGTGGGGTGTGAAATACCATGAAGGCAATGTTTATGTCGGAGTCGTGTGTGATGCTTCTTCCGCTCCTTATCCGGGTACGGATGAATTGATGGGGTATGTCCTACGTTTCGACCCCACAAATCCAACCAGTGGTTTTGCGGTCGAGCATTCATTTGGGTTCAGCAGCCCCCGGGCGGGCTATGGCCCAAACGCCGACTCCACATGGTCGGCCTGGTACCACTCTGACTCGATAGTGAATGTCCCGCTGATTGCCAGCATTGAGTTTGATCTTGATGGGTCGTTGATGCTGGGTATCCTTGACCGTTCGACCATTATAACGGGTACCAACAATTACAATAGCCTGAACTGTTCGGATACCAACTTAAGTGATTACACGGGGTCAGGTGATGTTTTGCGTTTCTGTAAGTCTGCTGGTTCATATAGGGAAGATGGCACCACAGGTTGCGCCACAGCTATTCCGGCAAGCGTAAAAACCCATGAGGAGTATTACTGGGGGGATTATGGCCCAATCAAGGATGATACCAGCGCATTCAATGAAACAACCCAAGGAGGCTTGGCTTTTTTGCCCGGTTCAGGGCAACTGGTCAGTAACGGTTTTGACTTGGTGGAGTTTCATGAAGGCGGGGTTTATTGGCTAAATAACCAGACAGGTGGGGATGACAACCGTTATTTCCTTTATGCCACCGAAACGGGTGTCCCTTATGTGCCCGCCACCATGGGCAAAACTTCTGGCCTGGGGGATTTGGAAATGGTGCTTGACCCTGCTCCTGTTGAAATCGGCAACCGCGTCTGGCTGGACAGCGATGGGGATGGTATCCAGGATGCGGGCGAAGCGAGCATTCCGGGCGTTGAGGTAAAATTATTGGCGGCGGATGGTGTCACCGAACTGGCGGTGGCGACCACAGCGGCGGATGGGACGTATTACTTCAGCAGTGCAGCCGGAACCTCTACGGCCAGCACCCTTTACGGCGTCAGCGCCCTGCAACCGGGGACTGCCTACACGCTTAAGTTTCCGACGGCTGTGACCGTATCCGGCGCGGCTTACAAGCCAACAACGGTCACCGTTGGCGGCAACCGTGAGATCGATTCCAACGCTTCATCCGCTGGGCTGGTTCCCATTACTACCCTGGACATTCCTGTGGCCGGGGCGAACAACCACTCCTTTGACGTGGGGTATGCCGAAACTAAGGTTGATGTTGCATTGACCAAAACGGTAGAGCCTGCCACTGCCAAACGGGGGGATACGGTGGTTTATACCTTGACGGTCACCAACGCGGGCGAGGGTGTGGCGACCGGGGTGAAAGTGACGGATAAGCTTCCTGCTGGCCTGGTCTTTGTCTCCCATGATGGCTCCACGCCTGATGTATATGACGCCATAACAGGCGAGTGGAATGTGGGTACGGTCGGGGTGGGGGCGGCTAACGCCGTCACCCTGAAGGTCACGGCGACAGTCAAGTGATGCTTTTATGAAAGGGGATGGATTGCGGTTTAGATAGGCCACAAGTTCCGGAAACTGGATGGGTGCTAGTGTGGGGCATGGATGCGCCATAGTCGGCTGCCGATAGGCTTGAGCACTTTGGCCGCATACCGATCCTCAGGTTTTGCTTGTTGGCAGCGGCATATCCATATTAAATTTTGTACTGGCAAAAAAATAATGGATGGGGCACATGCATACAAGAGGCATTCTTCGCCGGTGGTGGCGGAGTCTTGGGGTTGGTATTCTGCTGATCTTTTCGCAGGCTGTTCATGCCGACATTTCTGGTAAGGTCTTCCGTGATTTCGATGGTGATGGGGTTCTTACCGCGAATTCCAGTTTCAATGAGGTGGGGATGGCGGGCGTCACTGTCAGGGCGTTTGACGCCACGGGCGTGGAAAAAGCTACTGCCGTTTCGGCGTCCGATGGCTCTTATTCGCTGGCTGGGTTGGCAAATGGCGCTGATTACCGCTTGGAGTTTTCCTGGCCGGAAAGCTGGCTTAAATCCGGCGCGGCAGGTGGCACTGCTGTGCAATTCGTCAAGGATGGAGCGGTTAATGTTGATTTTGCTTTGATGAATCCTGCTGATTACTCACAACAGGCTCCAGACGTGGTTACTACAATGTCAGTTTTGGGCCCAACAGACACTGTCACAGCGCCAGGTAAGGATTTTCGGAATTTGGTCAATTTGGTGAAGTTTCCTTACGCTGCGGAAGGATACCCTGGTTCCGCAGGTTATATAGCACCTACGGCTCTAGCTAGGCATCAGGACATTGGTTCAACATTTGGTCTGGCGTATGACCGTAATACGGGTAGTGTGTTTGCTAGTGCATTTTATAAGCGCGGCAGTGGATTTGGCCCTGGAGGCCCGGGTGCCATTTATCGTGTTAGTCAGGGGGGGGCTATTAGTGTTCAGGCCACCATCCCAAATGTCGGGAGTACTGCCCATAGTTTCAGTGCCGTCGCGCCTTATGACCAATTTGACTATGATCTGGACGCCAAAACGGCGATAGGAAAGGAATCGTTGGGGGATATCGACATTTCGCCCGATGGACAATGGTTGTATGTGGTCAATTTGTTTGACCGGCATTTATATCAGGTTTCCACGACAACAGCGAATCAGGTTACGGACTTGGGGGCGATTACGCGCCCGGCAGATTGTGTGAGTGATCTGGACTTCCGGCCGTTTGCTTTGGCGTTCAATGATGCGAATGAATTATATGTGGGGGCTGTCTGCTCGAATGAATCCGGTCTGGAATCAGGTGGCCAACCTGCTGCGTTAGTCTTGAAACGCGAAACGGCAGGAAGCTTTAGCCGAGTTTTTGGTTTTGGTTTGCAGTTTGGGGATGTTCAAGATGATCCTCAAAAGCCGTACTGGGGCAGTTGGGCGATCTGGGCCAGTTGGGAGAATGGATATGTCCCACTGTTTTCGGACTTGTTTTTTTATGGCAAAGATATGGTGATGGGCTTCCGTAATGTTAGCCTTGACCGATTTTATTTTCCTGCCGCTTCATCTCCTCCGATAGGCGAGCTTTTGAAAGCCTGCTGGACTGGGACAGATTGGCAGTTGGAAAATAATGCAGTATGCGGTGGAGCTACGGGTGCTTTGCCAAATTTTAATGCCACTAATCCCCAGCATGTGGATACTGGCCCAGGTGGTGGGAATTTTTTCGATTTCACAGATGCGTATGGTGATCAGGGATTCCAAGGTGGTTTGGCTCATGTTCCAGGGCATACATCCTTCCTGCACACATCATCGGATCCATACCAAGCCACCGCAGGTGGTATGTTTCGGGCTGACATCCTGACGGGCCAGAAGAGCCAAGCCTATGAGGTTTATCATGGTTCAGCCACCAATACATTTACAGATTACACTTTGTTGACGCCTGCAATTGATGGTTATTTTGGCAAGTCTAATGGGATGGGAGATCTTGAGGTGTTGAGTGATCCTGCTCCCATTGAGATCGGCAACCGCGTCTGGCTGGACAGCGATGGCGACGGTATCCAGGATGCGGGCGAAGCAGGCATTCCGGGCGTGGAGGTGAAATTGCTGGCGGCGGATGGCGTCACCGAACTGGCAACAGCGACCACGGCGGCGGATGGGACGTATTACTTCAGCAGCGCTGCCGGTACATCTACGTCCAGCACCATTTACGGCGTCAGCGCCCTGCAACCGGGGACGGCTTATACGCTCAAGTTTCCGACGGCTGTGACCGTATCCGGCGCGGCTTACAAGCCAACAACGGTCACCGTTGGCGGCAACCGTGAGATCGATTCCAACGCTTCATCCGCTGGGCTGGTTCCCATTACTACCCTGGACATTCCTGTGGCCGGGGCGAACAACCACTCATTTGACGTGGGGTATGCCGAGGTCAAGGTTGATGTTGCATTGACCAAAACAGTGGGGCCAGCTGCCGCCAAGCGGGGTGAAACGGTGGTTTACACCCTGACGGTCACCAACACGGGCGAGGGTGTTGCGAGCGGGGTGAAAGTGGTGGACAAGCTCCCTGCTGGCCTGACTTTCGTTTCCCATGACGGTGCCACGCCTGATGTGTATGACGCCGTAACAGGTGAGTGGGATGTCGGTACGGTTGGGGTAGGGGCAGCGAATGCGGTTAGCTTAGGGATTACCGCGACAGTCCAATAACGGTTGGGCAGTAGCGTCTTGTATCATCTGTTGATTGATGTGGGCACAAGAAAATAATTATGTTTAATAATAATTTAGAAGGCTAAATGTATAAGAAGGCGATACTGCAAGCATGGGGGCGGTTCCTATGTGGGGGTGGGCTGGTTCTTGTCTCACAGCTGGTGCATGCCGACATATCGGGTAAAGCATTCCGCGATTTCAACGCCAATGGCGCATTCGACAGCAGTGCGGCGTTCCACGAAGTTGGCGTGGCTGGCATTACGGTAAAAGCTTTTGATACAGCGGGCGCACAAGCGGCGACAGCGATTTCGGCAGCGGAAGGCTCGTATACGCTTGTTGGCCTGGACAGCGGCGCAGACTACCGGCTGGAATTCAGCTGGCCAGAAAATTGGTTGAAGGAAAGTGCAGCCGGGGGGACATCAGTCCAGTTCGTTCAGGATGGCGCTACGGATGTGAATTTTGGCGTCAATGAACCGGCCGATTATTCCCAATCCAACCCACCCATTATTGTCGCCGGGCAGCTCGGGGGGCTGCCAACGGGTGATGCATCAACGGATACATCCATTTATTCAATTCCTTATGATACGACAGGTTTTAATAGGGAATACCATGCTGACAGTGGTGTGCAGGGTTTGGCTCCTGTCCCTTCCCGGGATGCGGCAGTCGGCAACACCGGCGCAATCTGGGGGGTGGCGTGGCAGGCTGACAAGCGCCGGGTGTTTGCAACCGCCATGATCAAACGCCACAGCGGTTTGCTGGGTGGTGAGGGTGATGTCTATGTTGTGGATTACCAGCACTACAGTTATGCGGATAACCATGCCGGTGCGCCAGGGAGTTATGCCGGTAAATTCAGCTTGCAGGGCGTAAAGCCTTCGAACAGCAATGTGCTGTTGGACTTCGGCAGCGTGTGCCGCTCCTCTGCGTGTGGCCTGGCCGCAGACTATGAGCTTAACGCAAGCAAGGGTGCGCCGACCTGGGATTTGGATGGTTTCAGGCAGGTTGGCCGTATGGCGATTGGTGATGCGGATATGCAGCCCGGCACCAATACCTTATGGCTGGTTAATCTGTACCAAAAAGGGTTGGTCGCCGTTGATGTGTCAGGGGACAGCGCCAGCCTGCCCGGCGAGGTGCGGCAGTATCTGATCGAAAGTTTGCCCAATGCGCCAGTGTGTAATGGCGGCGGCCTGCGTCCGTGGGCTTTGGCGTTCCGTAACGGCAAGGGTTATCTGGGGGCTGTTTGCGATGCCGCCCTCTCCGGTGATGATGCGGACTTACAGGCTTTTGTCCTGTCGTTTGACCCGGCCCATGTTGAGGCGGGCTTCACGGTCGAGGTTTCCACGGAGCTGAATTATGCGCATGAACATCTGAAGTTCATGCCGTGGCTTGACGCCTACACGGCTCCCCCGGTGGCTGAACCTGGCACCTGGAATACGTTTGCGCCACAGCCGGTTTTGTCCGATCTTGAGTTTGACGAAAGCGGCAATCTGTACCTGAATTTCATGGATCGGTTTGGCCATCAAACAGGCAATGAAAATTATCCCGCTGAATCGGGGCGCAACCAAATCCGCGCATACAATTCGGAAGGGGACATTCTGAAAGCCTGTAAAACAGCCGTGGGGTTCGCCATCGAAGGCAGCCCGGATTGCAATACGGGCAAGGCGATGGGTGAGTTTTTTGATGACATTGCTGGGGATGGCAGCAAGGAAGGCCCCACCGGCGCTTTTTTGCAACGGAAAGGCTCACAGCAACTGGTTTCTTCGCTGATGGATCCCCATCCGGCAGGTGAGATCGTGGACTGTGAGCTTTACCCTGACAAGTTATGCTGGTGGAACACACAGGGTATCCAGACATTTAACCTGCAATCAGGCCAGATTGATAACTGGTATACGATTAGGAACTCTAAAGGGACTGGGGACGCGGGCAAGGGCTCAGGTCTGGGGGATATGGAGTTGATGTCTGACCCTGCTCCTGTCGAAATCGGCAACCGCGTCTGGCTGGACAGCGATGGCGACGGTATCC